>JADHNX010000009.1 GCA_016779365.1 Planctomycetaceae bacterium | reverse complement strand
TTGGCTACACGCACGAGCAGGCAGGTTCGAAAGAGAAAGCGATTCAGGCTTTCCAGTCGGTCTGCAAACGCTTCCCCAAAGACAGCCACGCCAGCACTGCGCACGCAATCCTGCAGGACAAGTACGGAATCAGCGTGACCCTGGGCGGCGCGAAGAACGAGTAGGGCGATTCTTTTTCCGCCTCCTTTCGTTTTTTCCGTGGTTGTCGCTTACAGAATGGGTGCCCGTCCAGCATGGGGGACGCGCAGCGACAAGATGCTCCATCGTGCGATGGTTCAATCGAGAATCCCCGCCCACAATTTATCGAGAGCCGAGGATGAGGCCTCTTGTGCCTGCGGTACCCAACCGTTCCGGTTGGGCCACCCTCGTTGGTCGTTCAATCAATCGGGAAATCCACAACGACGTCTTCGCCCAGTGCTTCGAGGGCGTCGGCGAACTCGTCACGGTCAAGTTCTTCCGGACTGTCGCCAACGGCTGAGATTTCGAACGTCATCAGTCCGGTCATCGCGGCGGGACGGAGGTTTGTTTCCAGTTCCAGGATATTGATCTGTCGAGCCGTGCAGAGTTGCGCGAACGTGTGCAGTAATCTCGGTCGATCGCCGCAGAGCACGATCACTTCAAACGGGTGTCTGGTCGGTTCTGGTCTGGCGCCAGCTTCGGTTCGAACGACGGCCAGGTGGAACTCCGGCTGGAACGAGCTTTCGAGCGACGCCTCAAACGCGTCGGCATTTTCAAGCGGAACCTCGGCGAGAAAGACTCCACCGAACTGGCCTTCCACCTGCATGATGCGGCTTTCGCACCAGGCTCCGTCGTGATCAGCGACGGTCTTCGAGAACGACTCAACGATTCCCAACCGGTCGTTTCCCAGCAGCGTGATGACAAACTTCATGATGGATCCTGTTTTGTTGACTCTTGTTTTCTGAGCAGTTTCAGATCGAGCGATCTGCTACCTGACGCCGATCGGCTGCAACGGGCAGTGAGCGGCGGAGAACGTTTCTGTTCGATTTCCACTGGCGAATTCGACTTCGACGGTGCGGCGTTTGGCGAAGCCGCTGATGCCGGTGACTTTTCCCATGCCGTATTTCGGATGTCGAACTCTCATACCAACGGCGAATGTTGACGACGTCACATCCGGCAGTTCGACTTCTTCCCCGGTTCCGTTCAGAAGTGCCGCTCCCGTTGTCAGCAGAGGTTTGTTGCCAGCGGCCAGTGACGCTTTCAGACGGTCTCGCAGTTCCTGTTTTTTGTCCGGCTTTGAAGAGACTCCTGACTTCTCGCGAGTCCCGCTCGGATCGTTTTCGTCGATGATGTCGAATGTTGTTTCGGCCAGAAACGTACTGGGAATGGTGACTCGCGGAGTGCCTCGTTCGGCGCGAACCTGAGCAGTCGTCAGATAGAGATTCCGCATCGCTCGCGTCATGCCGACAAAGAGCAGCCGCCGTTCTTCTTCAAGTTGTTTGGGATCGTTGGACTTGATCGATCGTTCGTGAGGTATCAGACCGTGCTCCAGGCCGACGATCACGACGCTGGGGAACTCAAGTCCCTTTGCCGCGTGAATCGTCATCAGAGTGACCTTGCCGGCTTCTGCGTCGACGGCGTCCACATCGTTGGCCAGGGCTGTCGTTTCGAGGAAGCCGGTGATGGAAAGATCGTCGGCGTTGGCTTCGTCGTACTGGGCGGCGGCGTTGACCAGTTCTTCCACGTTGGCCTGTTTGGTGATGGCCTGCTCGGAAGAAGTGCCCATCCACGTTCGCGAGTAGGCGGTTTTCTCGACAATCTTTTTCAGCAGATCGCTGACGCTGCCGGCGCTGGCGAGAGAGAAACTGTCCATCATTCGGACAAATGATTTAAGTCTTACTCTCGCCGTTTTGGTGAGCCCTTCGATTCTGTCGGCCTGCTTCGCGGCTTCCATTGGACCAACGCCGTTTTCGGTGGCCCAGGCGGTCACCTTGTTCTGACTGGTCTTACCGATGCCGCGCGCGGGGCGGTTGACGATTCGAGCGAACGCGACGGTGTCGACGGGATTCTCGATCAGCCGCAGATAGGCGAGGAGATCGCGAACTTCCGCGCGATCATAAAACGCAACGCCAGCGGCAACCTGAAACGGAATGTGGTGCCGAGTGAACGCCAGTTCGAGTTCCCGCGACATCGAATTGACTCGGTAAAAGACGGCAAAGTCGCTCCACTTTGCCGCTTCGTCAGAGCACTGCTGTCGGATCAGTTCAGCAATTCCGTCGGCTTCAGAGCGTCCGTCTTTGAACTTTCTCAGTTGAACTGCTTCGCCATCTTCGGCGTCCGTGGTCAGCGACTTGGCTTTGCGCATTCGGTTGTGCGAGATCAACTGGTCGGCTGATTGCAGGATCAACGCCGTGCTGCGGAAGTTCTGTTCGAGCCTCACGAGCTTCGCGTTTTCGAAGTCGCGTTCGAAGTTGAGAATGTTCTCGATGTTTGCACCGCGCCAGGCATAGATTGACTGATCCGGGTCGCCGGTGACGCAGACATTGGGCCGATCCATTCCAAGGGACCGGACGAGTTGATACTGGATCGCGTTGGTGTCCTGGTACTCGTCGACCAGCAGAAAGCGGAACCGGTCGTCGTATTCGGCTCGCAGCGTCGGGTTTTCCTGAAACAGCTTGACGACGTGCAGCAGCAGGTCGTCAAAGTCAACCGCGTTCGAGGCCAGCAGCATTTCCTGATACTTCGGATAAACCTGCGCGACGATCATGTCGAACGGTTCGCCGACTTCGAACTCAAGTGACCGAGCGAACTGCTCGGAGCTGATCATCGTATTTTTGATGTGGCTGATGCGGGCTCCCAGTTTGGCGACGGGAACTCGGACCGAGTCCAGATCCAGGTCGTTGAGCACGTGTCGTAAAACCTGAAGCTGGTCGGACTTGTCGAAGATGACGAAGTTTGATTCGAGTCCGACCGACCGGCCTCGCCTGCGCAGGATGCTCGCACAGAATCGGTGAAACGTGCTGATCCAGATTCGCGAGCCGGGTAACAGCTGGTTCACTCGCTCCTGCATTTCCCGAGCGGCTTTGTTCGTAAACGTGATCGCCAGAATCGACGACGGATGTACGCCTCGATCGACGAGTCTGGCGATGCGGCGTGTGATCACTCGCGTCTTGCCCGAGCCGGGGCCGGCGAGAATCTGCAACGGTCCTTCGAAATGTTCGACGGCTTCCGTTTGAGAAGGTGTCAGATCGTCGAGCAGGCTGGCGACGGTTCCGCTGAAAGAAACGGAATCTGACGAAGTTGCGATCGCAGATGCGGAAGGTTCAAAAGTCACAATGCCATCCGTGCAGTCGGTTTGGCGGGCAGTGTGCAGGTCGCACTGCTCAGCCTCGGGTTCGAGTGTTTAGAACTCGACGCACGATAGCGGGTTGAACATCGAACATCGAACATTCAATACTGAACATCGAACTGACCTGTTTAAATCCCCCAACGTTGGGAGCGTTCGATGTTGAACGTTCAGTGTTGGATGTTCGATGTTCAACTACCGGTTGCTGTTGAACTGCGACGCGGCGACTCCGAAGAGGGCACTTTCCAGAATGTGCCGCTCGATGAACGCTCCGACGGCTTCCATCTTTGTGTACTGGACGATGATGTAATCGCCCGGCTGGATGTTGATCCGCTCGGACGCTCGCGTCCTGGCTCGGTAAAGGTCGACGAGAATCGGGACCTGCGTTCCGTTCGGCAGTTTTCGCAGGATGATCGCTTCGCTGGGGCTGATCGAGACGTCGCTGTTGAGTGCCGAACTGCCGGCTCCGGCTCCTTGCCTGTTGTTGGCTTCAGCGATCGCGATCGCTTCCAGAATGTCGAGGTCTCGGTCCCGAGGAAGTGTGTATTCACCGCCGCCGAGCAGGCCGCCTGTGTAGAAGTTCTCGTCGTCTCGCGACGCGATGAAGACGATGTCTCCGTCTTCAAGAATGATGTCCTGCTCGGTGAAGTTGACCGTTTCAAATTCTGCCAGCCGTAACGGAATGCGAATGGAATTTTCCTGATTGCAGTAGCCGCCCCTGGCGATTTGCGTTGCGTTTGCCCAGGACGCGGGCTGTTGCCACTGTGGCTGAGGCGGCTGGAACTGCTGCGACGGCGGTTGCCACTGCTGAGTAAACTGCGGAGCCATTTGCTGAACGGGCATCGGTATCGGAGTTGTCTGGAGCGGAGTTGTCTGACACGTGGAGCAGCCAGCCTGAGAGACGTCGCCTCCGCGATTGAACAGTTTCTGGAACGGAGCCTGGACGACTCGACCGACGGCTGAGTTTGAGGTTTTGTGCCAGGCGAGGTCCATCACCTGCTGAGTCGACAGCGGAGTCAGTTGCTCGTTGCCGTTGCTGGCGAACTGGTCAACCGGTTTGGCTGGGCCGGTTCTGTAATCGACCTGCTGAATGTTCGAGCCGTATCGGCCACGCCCGACTGGTGGAGCCTGAGCCATGTCGGGACTCTGTGCTCGCACGATGAGGCCGCTGTCTGGATCAAATGGCGATGCGGGGCCGGCAGTTGTCGGCGTTGACGACAGCGGGCCGTAGCCCGGTTGCGGTAATGGTCCACCTGGCAAATGCCCCGGCTGCTGCTGGTAGGGCTGCTGCTGGTAAGGGGCGGGTTGATAGCCGGGTTGCATCGGCGGATTCGGCTGACCGTACGCAGGCTGGGCCGGCAGTAGTTGTTGCGGTTGGGGCTGGACAGGCCTGGCACGTCGGCCTCGCATGATGTAGACGACGTTTTCGGCATCAAGGCCCGGCAGGCCGCCGGATTGAACGAGCGCATTCAGGACGTCGTTTTTGTACGCCGGCAGCGAGACCACATGGCCGGTGCCTTTCTTCGCGGTGCCCAGCGAGCCGCCGCTGACGCTGACTCCGGACAGGATGTCCGACTGAAGTTCCTGGCGGATGACCAGAATGCGGTGTTGTCGAGGTTTGTGCAGCGTGACGACAATCCGATCCTGCCCCGGCAAGAGCAATCGCCGTCCGACGGTGTAAGCATGTCGGATTTCACGCTCGACCTGAGGGATCGTTTTTCCTCGCACAAAGATCGGCTGGATCAGCGGCAGAGATAATGTGCCGTCATCGCGAATGGTTAACGGATACCCAAGCGTGGGTGGTTGAGTGGTGTCGAGTGGTTGATTGATCGGCGGCTGATCACGCTGCCCGAGCACGCTCTCGATATAGATGGCCAGGACGTCGCCCGAATCAACCAGGTACTCGGCAGGAGCCTGCTGTCGCAAGTAGGAAAGGTCGATCATCTGCCGGTTTTCGCGGCTGCAACCTTTCAGTTCTTCGGGCAGGAATCGAGCTGGCACTCCGTCGAGGGGACGAACCGCCGCGCAGCCCGAAAGCGCCGACACGGTCAGCATCGCCAGACACAACGCGACCGAAAACGACCCTCGCGATCGATCTGTTGCTCGATCATTCCGACACACAGACTCGGACTGACGGACGAAGCCGGCGTTCAACGCGCGCACTTCGATCGCCAACGATGCTTGAACCAGATTGTGCGATGACGTTTCGTGCATGGCTCGGTCTGGGAAATTAGTCCGAAGAATGATGAGTCGCTGCAGGGGGCGATTCATCAGGTCCTGATCAGAGTATCGCTTTATCGTTGCGGCGTCGGGTAACGCCATGCCGGTGGTTCGTGCTGGAATTCGTCGGGTGGTCCGAGTTTTCCTGGCGTTACCTGACCGCGAGGTGCTCCGCTGAATCCGGGCGTCAGTGGTCCGCCTGGCTGTTGAGCACTTCCGTGCGGCTGGTTGTTGATTGACCGGGAGAATTGATTCTGTGTCGACGGTTGAGAATTAAAGGTGCCACCGGGGTTTGCGTAACCGGGAGTCGGCAAGGCGGGTGAAGGCAGATTCAGATTTCGCCCGGTATCGGGACGGCTTGCCGACGGCACTGGCAAATCGGGGTACGGGTACATCGAATTCGGTGACGGCTGGGGCAGCATTTCAGAAGCGGCACCGTATGGAGCGAGTGAGTTCTGATACGACGGTAACTGCTGACCGAACTGAGGATCCGGAGTTGGCGAAGCGTCGTAGTTGTTCTGGTAGTTGCTCTGAGGGGGCCACGAGTTGGCCGGTCCGATCCCCGAGGCAGGTGGCTGGGGATTCATCTGGGGGCCGACTGGGAAAACCGACGGCTGCTGTGGTGGCATTCCTGGCGAACATCCTGCCGAAAACGAATTCGGCTGACTCGAATCGCCGGGTGCGCAGCCGCCGTTGGTCAGCGGTGAGGCACACGGTCCTTTGGGTTTCTGGATGCTCCAGTCGTATGACGCGCCGATCGTTTTCATCGTGGTCATCTCGGCTGCGGCCAGCGCGGAGCCAGACCGGTAGCCATCAAAGTACTGCTCGACACACCGCTTACCCTTCTCCGTGCGGTAATGAGTGTTCCAGTATTTGGGCGGCGGAACAGCCGGCACTTCGCCACTTTCGCCATTCGCAATGTCGTTAAAGGCGTCGCGGAAGCCGGCCTTGTAGTGCTTCGAAATCCAGCATCTTGTCTGAAACTGCTGCCGGAGCAGGTACCTGTCGGCGCAGCGTTTGGCCATTGACGAAGACGTCCATCGATCCATGAACGGAAGGTACTTTGAGCATGTAAGATACGGACGGGGTTGACACTGACCGAGGTCACACTGGCTGCTCAGTATCTTTTGAGGCAGCAGTTTTTCGGTGCCGAAGAATCTCGCCGCTGGTGATACGTAGCGAGGTTCTCCCGTGCTGCTGCACGCACCGTTCGAACACGGAAACACGCAGCCTCCGGTCGAAAGGGCGGTGAAGGCCAGCAGCCACAGGGAAAGTCGCATCGGGTACTCTCGAAACGAAACCAGCGTGAAGCACCGAGCGTACGGTTCGCGCGGAGTCACTTGATTCTGGTATCGGTCCGGGATGAAACAGGAATGACGGATTTTCCGACTGGAGCGGTCTTGAGTCCTCTTGTGCGGCCCCACAATCGTTGCCGAGGTTCGTAACTTGCCTATCTTCCGAGCGAGGGAGCGTTTTGAGAGCGACATTCCGAACGGAATCCTCGTCGTTTCCGAGGCTGCTCTGCACATCAGGATGTGACGGTTATTTCAGTTGTCAGGGCAATCCTCGACAGGATGCCTCCATCAGCCAATCGTGGCTTGAGAAAGTGTTCGAAATCCAGGTATGGTGGCCCTCGAACAAAAGGTCGCTGACTGGATTTCGTACGGCCAGTCGATTGATGAATCACTGGCAGCAGGAGCTTCAAGATGGAACCAACTTTCCCTCGACTCGCAAAATTTATCGACACGCACGGTCTGGTGGATCTGGTCGAAGAAATCCGCCTGCGAACCTGGGCGCGACTCAACTATGCGTCGCCTGAAGAACGCGACGACACCTGGCACCCGATCGTGCTGGAAGAGATGAGCCGAAGAGACGTCGAAGTCGCGGTGTAAACTCTGCACAGGAACGGCACCGCACGCTCAAACTTCGCGTTTAGGGGACCTGTCCGAAATCACTTCCCGAAAGCCGGTGCATGGTGAGTGGCAGGCTGGCATGCCGTCAAAAAACTCACAGCCTCCAGGTGATGGACAGTTCGATTTCTGGAGCCAACCGTCGCCACACCAAGGGATCACTATGTACCAGTTCCGCGTCACGACACAGACCGATTGCCGACGGAGTTTCTCGCGCCGCTTGCGCCGCAGGATTACTGCTTTGGTGATCTCAAGTGTGGCATTAATCATTCTGCAAACGCCGTGTACGAAAGCCGTTTCCGCCGAGTCGACGACTCGCCCCAATGTCGTTTACATCATGGCTGACGAGTTGGGTTACTTCGAGCTGTCGTGTCTGGGGAATCCGAATCTCCGAACGCCTCGGATCGACCAGATGATCAGCGAAGGAATTCGATTCACACAGGCACTGGCTGGTTCGTCGGTTTGTGCGCCGACTCGTTGTTGTCTGATGTCTGGAAAACACAGCGGACACACTTCGGTTCGGTCGAACGGCGGCGGTACTCCGATGCGGGCGGGCGAAGAAACAGTTGCCTCGATTCTCAAAGATGCCGGGTACGCGACGGGCGGTTTCGGCAAGTGGGGCTGTGGAGGTCGAGGCTCGACCGGCGTGCCCGAGAAACACGGCTTCGACGTCTTCCTCGGCTACTACGACCAGGTCCACGCTCACAGCTATTATCCGCCGTACATCGTGCGGAACAGTGAAGAAGTTCCTCTGAAAAATAATCGAGGCGGCAGCGACGGCGAGACGTACTCGCACTATGTGATCGTCGACGAAGCGATGGATTTTATCCGCGAAAATAAAGAGAAACCCTTCTTCTGCTACATGCCGATTACGCCTCCGCATGGCATCTTCGACATTCCCGATTCCGATCCAGCATGGGCGATCTACAAAGACAGGAACTGGCCGGAAGATGCCAAGCGTTACGCGGCGATGGTGACTATGGTCGATCGGCAGGTTGGCGAAGTGCTTGACCTGCTGAAAGAACTGTCGCTCGACGAAAACACAATCGTCTTTTTCTGTGGCGACAACGGCGGGAACGACTATTTCAAGGACGCAGAACACCCTCGCGGCTTTCATGGGGCAAACGTCGATCCCGCAAGTGGCGTCGAGTTTCGTGGAACGAAGGGAACCCTTTACGAAGGCGGACTGCGGATCCCGATGGCCGTCCGCTGGCCTGGAAAGATCGCTCCCGGTCGAGTGAGTGACCTGCTGTGGTACTTTCCAGACGTGCTGCCGACCGTCGCCGAGTTGACCGGTGCAAAGGCTCCAGAGGATGTTGACGGAATGTCGATCCTGCCTGAGCTGATTGGCGAAAAAACTGCCGGTCGAAAGCAGCCAACTCACGAATACCTCTACTGGGAAATTGGAACCCAGATCGCCGTTCGAAAAGGCGACTGGAAAGCGATTCAGCCCGGAGCGAACCGCGAGTGGGAACTGTACGACCTGAGTCGCGACCTGAGCGAAAAAAACAATGTCGCGAAGGATCATCCGGAAACACTCGCCGAGTTGAAGCGACATGCCGAGGCAGCTCATGAACCTGTTGAAGAAGGTACGTTCTTCAACCGCGAAATTCATGAACGGGATCGTCGAGCAAAATTCGGCAATAAGCCAATTCCGAGTAAGGGAGCCGTTAACTCGATTCCGACTGCCGGGCTGATCGACAGGCAGGCGTTGAAGATCGCTCGCGTCAGCAGCGAGTCAAACGCGAACCAGCGGCGTGCTGTAAACGCGATCGACGGCGACCCTCACACACACTGGCATACCAGTTTCTCGCCGCAAGTCGACAAACATCCGCACGAACTGGTCATCGATCTTGGCAGCAGACGAGAGGTTAGCGGAATCCGCTACCTTGCTCGGCAGGACGGCGGCTGGAATGGAGCACTTGCGAAATGTGAGTTTTTCGTTGGTGACTCGCCCGAGGACTTCGACGAATCTGTTGCAACAACGACATTCCGCAAAGTGAAGACTTCCCAGGAAAAAAGCTGGAAACCTGCATCCGGTCGTTACGTACTGATTCGGATCCTGTCCGAAGTAAATGCGGGTCCCTGGGCATCAATTTCCGAACTGGGTATCATCGGCCAGTAAAGAAAAGTAGCCAGTGAAGAAAAGCAGCAACAACGAACGACGCCAGACAAAAACAGCCGCTTGAGCATTCAGAATTCTCAAGCGGCTGTTCATTTTTCGGCGCAAAAGATTCTGGAGCAATCTACTGGAGCTTGGTGGCGGCTACGTTGGCGATCGCTCGACCGACAAACCGGAGGATGCCTTCGGCGTAAGTCGTCAGGCCCGTGACCTTTTTCTGATCGCTTTTCATTTGCATGTGGATTGTGTCCAACCCTTCGCCAAACGCCTTGATCGCCATGTCGCGAAACTCGGCACGCTCTTTTCGGGCACTCTCTTCTTCTTTCGTGAGCTTGCTCAAATCTTCACCGACTTCGCGGCGCTCACGTCGCTCTTTCAGGTATTCCAGCCACGGTCCGAGTTTCGCCTGGATTTCGATGAATGTGCCGTCATTCAGTGACTGATCTTCCCCGGCTTCCGCGACTGCTTTCCTCAGGCGATCCTCTGCCTCCGGTCCAGCGGCGTAGTAAACGCCGTTGGCGGTTCCAGCGACAAGCAGGGTGACATCTTCGCCGAACAGATTCTGGAAATCAGACTGCCCGACAGCAGGGAGTTTGACTTTGTGAATCGCGAGTTCTGTTGCCACTGGCTTTGCGTCCGCAGGTGCGTCTTTCGGCTTTGCTTCAGTCTCAACAGCCTTTTCGTCTGCGTCGGCGGAATCGGTTTTCGCGTCCGTTGTCTCTGTTTTTTCAGTCGAAGTATCGTCGGCTGCTTTCGGTACGGTGTCAGCGCCTTTGGTGGGTTCGTCGTTCTTCGTGTCTTCTTTCTTGTCGACCGATGCTGCCTCGTCGGCATGGGACGCGACTTCAGCTAGTTCGATATCCCAGCCAGCGGCCTTCAGAGATGTCAGGATGCCGTTGATTTTCGTTCCGTCCGCCGCTCGGATTGTTCCGACGATCGAACGCCCTTTCTCGCCATGATCGATATCGGCGAAGCCGTCGAAGACGCCCATCACGCTGCCTGCTTTGAGCATTTCGAAGAATGCTGTTGCTGCGTCTTTGGATGCGTCCTTGTGATCAGCGGCGACTTTGTCGGACGCTTCAATTTCGGCAATTGACTGCGACGTCAGCAGCTTGAGCATCTCTGCAAGATGGGCTTTCCGCATTTCGTCGAGCGAGTGATTCACCCGGCCAAAGAACATCGAATTTTCTGACTTCGCTGCGGAAGAAAACAGGCTTGGCTTCGCACCCAGCTCAAGGATGCTCTTCTCCAGGTCTGTTCCTGGTAGAGCTGTCAGCTCAAGGTCCAAGCGTGCTTCTTTTTTGGCCGCGTCCGTCGTCCACCCCAGAACCAGACTCTCGCTGTCGGCGAATAATCGCTCAAGTTCTTCGAGCTGATGGACCAGGCCGAGGGTGCGGATCTCAAATTCGAGGTCGGTCTCTTCCGCTGTCTTCTTCAGTCCGCCCAGCAATTCTTCTCGAAGATCGGCAATCGCTTTCTTTCGGTCATCGACACCTTCTGCCGTATTTTTTACCGCCGCCGCCAGATCGTAGCCGGCATCCAGCAGGGGTTGGAGATCGGGCCGAGGATCGAAGTTCGCGGGGATATTATTTTTGTTCGCCGCGATGATTACATACTTGATTTTTGTGTTGTCTCGAAGAACGCCCTGGAACGCAGGACCGTTCAACGCGTACAATCCGGAACCAATTGGGCGAGGAGCCCTGCCGCCGATGAAGCCGTGGATATTTCCCAGGATGTCTTTTTGCTTCACGTACGGAATGCTGATTCGATAATCCCGAACATCGCCGAAGATGATGTCAATTCGGATTGGTCGAGCCGGGTCGATTCCCGCATTGAAGGCGGACAGAACCGCCTGGATAACCGGCCACTGCTCCGCCGATTCCTTTCCGCCCATCTCCATGATGGCCTGGAGATCCGATTCCAGCTCGCCCTCACTGGACAACATGATGGTTACTGTGGGGACTGTATTCTGAGCGGCAGCCGGGTGAACGGCTCCAAGCAGACAAATGGCGTATAGCAATGCGGCTATCGTCCGGCGCATGAAAAACTCCTTACTATTCATAAGCTCCTCAGCGAATCATCCAGATGGCCAATGTTGCTGTTCAGGATGCTCGTAACGCTCCATTACCGCCCACGGAAGAAGGGGAAGGCAGGCAGAGTCGGCGGATTGTAGTAGCGACGGTGAAGTGTGGAAAGCTCTTCCGGGCCTTCCTGTTCTGTCCAGATACGGGCAATCGGTACCCGTTGATGGCTACAGTGTCTCCATCGAACGATCTGCACTGCCGCTTTGAACCAGACCGGCTCGGATCTGCAGGATCTGCAATTTAATCGAGCAGCGCCACGCAGAATTGACGTGCGCGAGCACGGTATCCAGCTGAGAGATGTGAAGTGGGATGGGTTCGTAAAGTTTTCGACCGGCTGATCTCATGCCTTGATCAGCACCTGCCAGTTCACCGTTTCCGATTTAAGGAATCGCAGTTGCTGTCGCCATAGTTTCCTCAGTCGTCACATGCCGCAATTCGCAAAAACATCCGAACACAGCCAGTGACTGTGTCAATGAGTGTCGACGACGGATGAATTGCCGGTCGGTCGAGCAACCTGTGTTGGTTACAGACGTCCAACCCCTTGCACGATTGGGCTTTCGGGAGTCGTCGATACGTTGTACAAAACTGTCAGAAGGTCGGGTTTTGACAGGAGATGCTGGCGAGTGTCCTCGCCAGTTGGCGCTGTAGATGCGACAGGTTCGTGGTCCGACCGACGAATTCGCACATCTCTGAGCAACACTTCATTGGCCTTTTGGCCGTCCAGACTTTGTTGAGCCCGCTATGTCCAACTCAAGCGTCCAGGAAGTCCGTGACAAGATCATCCAGCTTGCGCGGGAAATCGAAGAACATTCGCGTTCAAAGATGCCGCCCAGGGAATTCTTCAATGAATTCCTGAAACGTGTGGTGGGGGCCGTGGGGGCTCGTGCTGGTGTCGTCTGGCTACGAAACGACGCCAACCGCCTCGAATTGCTGCACGAGATCGGGCTCGCTAACACAGGATTCCACGAAAATCCCAATGCGATGTCAGCCAATCAGCAGTTCCTGACCGAAGTGCTGTCCAACGGCCAGGCATGTACTTATCACCCCGCAGAAACCAGCGAAAAACTGCCCACCGAAGACATGCTCGTTCTGGCGGCGCTGCAGAAGAATAAGGAAGTTGTCGGTGTCGTGGAAATTTTCCAGCGACACGACACACCTGCGCAGGCAAGACCTGGATTTCTGCAGTTTGTCGAGCAGATGACCGGCTATGCCTGCCGGTATCTCGACAATCAGGGAAAAGAAGACCCGAACTCGTCACTGGCAGTTTCGAAGATCGCGGAAGACTTCGAACAGTTTGTTCTGCAGCTCCACAAGTCGCTTGATGTCAAGGAAGTCGCGTTCACGGCTGCCAACGATGGGCGTCTGCTGGTCGGGTGTGACCGAATGAGCGTCGCTGTTCTTGACGGTCGTAAAACAGTCATTCGAGCCATCAGCGGCCAGGATAGTGTCAATCACCGGGCGAATCTGGTTCGCAGGATGACGAAGCTGGCTTCGCACGTCATCCGCACCAACGAAAAGATGGAATACACTGGCAAGGTTGACCATCTGGCTCCGAAGGTCGAACGCGCTCTGGCTGACTTCGTTCAGGAGAGCGGCTCCCGCATGGTGACCGTGATTCCAATCTTTCAGCCGGATCCGGTGATCGAAAAAGAGGACTCAAATGGACGCCCGAAAGAAAAGGTTCGCAAGGCCGTTGGTGGCATTATTATCGAGCAGGTTGCGGAGAGTCAGCCGAAAGCGGGCGTTCTTGAAAAAGGCGACCTTGTTTCAGACCACGTCGGCGCCGCGATCTACAATGCCAAACAGTACAACCGATTGTTTCTCATGCCGTTGTGGCGTGGCCTCGGAAAAGTCTTCGGCTTTCTCGAAGGTCGCAACGGCCTGAAGGCGGCATTGATCGTTCTTGCCCTGGCCGGTGCAATCGCCGCCCTTGTGATGGTCCCTTGGGATTATCGAGTTGAAGGCCAGGGACGCATGATGCCGGTCATTCAGAAGGACGTCTTTGTCCCCTGGGACGGCGAAGTCGTCGAGATCATGGTCGACAGTGGTCAGCACGTAGAAGAAGGTCAGCTTCTTCTACAGATCAAGAATCCTGACCTGAAAACTCAACGGACCGCCGCGATTGGAGAATACCGATCGAAAGAAGCTCTGCTTAGGACCATCAATAATGAGCTGACTCGAAATCTGCGTCCGGCCGAACCGAACAAGCGAAACGAGCTTGAGGGGCAAATGAAGCAGACGCAGGAGGAGATGGCTTCACTGGCGGAGCAGATCGCCATCATTGAAGAGCGAATCGCTTCTCTTAGCGTCAAGGCTCCAATTTCCGGCGTCATTGCAACATTTCAGTTAGAACAGCTCCTCTTGAACCGACCGGTACGACGAGGAGAAGTTCTGCTCGAAATCAAACATGACGACGGGGAATGGCAGCTCGAACTTGACGTGGAAGAAAAACGGATGGGCCACTTTCTCGACGCCGTCAAAGCCAACAACAATGATCTAAGTCTTCCTGTCGAGTTTGTACTGGCAACCGACTCCGAGTCCAAGTTCGAAGGAAAGGTCTCAAAAGTTTCAACGCGAGCGAATTCTTCTCAGGAAGCTGGCAGCGTTGTCATGGTCTTCTGCGAGTTCAAAAAAGATCAACTTCCTCGCCAGCCTCGCATTGGTGCCGAAGTTCGAGCGAAGATTAATTGTGGAGAGAAGTCGCTGGGTTACGTGCTGTTTGGAGACGTCGTCGAATTCGTTCAGAAGTACTTCTGGTTGTAGCAACGACTCTTTGACGGTACGAACTCACCAGTTCATGGCGGTCTTCGAAGCGACAAATTATGCTTAAAGACAGGTGCTTCCCTTGAGGGAATGCACCTGTTTCTTTTTTGCAGCAGGAAATCCCCGAACGATGTACCCATCGGACTTTGAAGACGAACTCCGATTTCGCCGCATCTGGAACGCCGTCAGAGTCGCGCGACCAGTTCACTATTCGTTGTTCACTTTCGGCCACTCCGACCTCGACTACTACCTGGTTTGTGAGGGTGAGAACGAAGGCGATCTTGTTTCTGTCCGAAAGGGGAGCGTCAAAGTTGACCGACCAGTGATTCTGACACCGGACAACATGCACCCTGAATTCCACAATTTCTTTGAGGACTCCGAATTCGGCAGCGTTGTCGACTTCATCCTCGCCCGCACGATGGCTTTCGGAAACCTGAGACTTACAAACAGCACCCAGCAATCAAAACTCGTCAGCGACAGCGTTGAGGAAATTGTCGCGAAGTTGAACCGGCAGCTCGATGACGAGGAAGAAGAGCACGTCGCGATTCTCACGGCTCCTGCCGAGCTGGCGGGCGTGGCGATTATGAAATACGCGACTGAGCGAATCGTCTCTAGCGCGCCTGACAATGTTCAGGAGCTCCGCGAGCGAGGATTTCTTGGATAGCCGGGCCAGTCTCTGAAAAGCTCGACTTGACGGAAGTAACCGAATTTTCGAACGGAGCGCGGTCTATGTCGAAACGAGTTCTGGTCGCTGGACTGTTTCACGAAACGCACACCTTTCTTGAATCGGACATTCCGCTCAGCAGCTTTCAGCAACGTCTGGGCGATGAGATGTTCGAAGCTCGCGGTGACGGTTCACCACTCGCGGGATTTCTGAAAGTTGCCGATGAATGCGACTGGGCAGTCACTCCGATCATCGACCTTCGCGCCACGCCCGGCGGCATCGTTGACGACGAAGTTTTCGACCACTTCTGGGCTAACTTTGAATCGGTCGGTGGTCCGCTGCTTTCTCGAAACGAAGTGGACGGCATCTATCTTGTCCTGCACGGAGCGATGGTGACGCGGTCGTTGCTCGACGTCGAAGGCGAGTTAGTTGGCAGAATTCGTCAACTGCCCGGCGCCGAGTCGATTCCCGTGTGCGGCATCCTCGACCTGCACGGCAACATTTCGCGGCGAACGATCGAACAGACTCAGGGAATGATCGCCTATCGAAATAATCCTCACACCGACGCCTGCGAAACTGCGGAACGCGCAGCTCGGCTCCTGGATAGAATTCTGACGACAAAGCAGCAACCTGTTTCAATCTGGGCTCAACCTCCGATCATGTGGCCGCCGACTGGCACCGGCACGGCGGATGATCCCATGCGAACTCTGGAGGCGATGGCGCGAGAAATTGAAGCGACGCACGAGGAGATTGCCGCCGTGAATGTCATGGGCGGATTCTCATTTGCCGACACTCCGGACACAGGAGTCAGCTTCGCGGCTGTCACGTTCGGTGAAGCAGAGATCGCCCGGCAGGAACTGCAGCGTCTTGTTGATTGGTCGATCGATCATCAGTCAGACGGTAATAAGGTCGATCGCCCGCTTGCTGATTGCCGAAACGAAATTCGTGCCGACGTTGAAGCAGGTCGAACTCCGGTCATCGTGGTCGAACCTGCCGACAACATCGGAGGCGGAGCACCTGGAGACACGACGGAACTGCTTCAATTTCTGCTCGGCGAGCAGTTTTCGAAATCCGCCTGCGTGATCAACGATCCGGTCACCGTCTCGCAACTGGTAGTTCACTCGGTTGGCGAGTTAGTAAAGGTGAGCATCGGTGCCCGCGAAAGCTCTTCATTCTGCCAGCCGGTCGAACTTGAAGTCGAACTGGTGTCAGTCAGCGATGGGAAGTTCGACCTGGAAGATCCCAACAGCCATCTGGCTTCGATGTGCGGAGTGCATATCGATATGGGGCCGTGTGCTGTCGTACGAAACGGTGGCGTCTCGATCCTGCTCACCACTCGGAAGACACCGCCCTTCGATCTTGGACAGCTACGCAGCCAGGGAATTATTCCCGAAGAGTGCAGCGTCATCGGCGTCAAAGCCGCCGTCGCTCATCGCCGAGCTTACGATCCAGTCACCGCTACGACTTACACGGTCGACACCGCTGGCCCATGCTCAAGCAACATCGCCGACTTTCCGTGGCAGCACGTCAGACGCCCCGTCTATCCGTTGCCGTAACGATTCCGTCCGCAAAGAATTCTAAACAGGAGAAAGCAGAGGAATCAGAGTCAGGATTCGAACGGCGTCTCTGTTCCCTCTGCTGACTCCTGTTCGAAACACATCAAGAACTTCCGAGTCTCTGAAATGATTCGAATCGGCATTATCGGCTGCGGGCGAATTCTCGCTGCACACTTAAAAGGCTATCGGTTGCTTCGAGAAGCGGGCGTTGACGATTTTCGTATTACCGCTTTGTGTGCGAGAAACATCGACGACGCTCATTCGTACGTCCATCGAGATCACGGGCCGGCCCAGAGGCCGGCGGTCAGCAACATACCCGGAGATGCGCTCGCTGTCGGTGATGAGTTTCTGTCTGATTTTCAGGACGACGTCGACGTCGAAGTTTACGACGACTTCCGCGAGCTGATTGCGTCGGGGGCGGTCGATGCCGTTAACGATTACACGCTGCACGGGCTTCACCATGTCATTGCTCAGCTTGCTGCGGAAAATGGAAAGCACCTGCTGACTCAGAAGCCGATGTCGGTGACGGTCGCCGGTGCGAGAATGATGTGCGAGACGTTCGATGCTCATGGCCTGACGCTCGGAGTCTTTGAGAACTGGCGGTTCCGACCGGACTCGATTCGCATGAACTCTCTGCTTCAATCTGGAACTCTCGGGAAACCTCAACTCATTCACACGGGAGCAATCGGAGCGTGGTGGGCACCGAATCTGATCGTCGCCGAAACTTCCTGGAGACATCGCACCGAGCAGGCTGGCGGCATCACACTTGACATGGGAGTTCACCAGTTCGACTTCGTTCGAGTTGCTGGCGGGGAAGTCGTTTCGATTGACGGGCGAACGCACACCGTCGAGCCGGTTCGATACACATTCGACAATGCCGGCAACATGACAAACAAAGTCGAATGCGACGCCGACGACACTTACTTTGCCACTTTCGAGACAACGAACGGTGCGATCGGCAGCGTTCACGCAAGCTGGGCCGGTCACGCCACGCCGACGATCTGTGGACCCGGCCCGGTCGTCTACACAACGAAGGGGCAGCTTCGCGGAAACATCTTCACTGATGACGCTGGCGTTGAACGGCCCCTTGTCGAACTCTACGAGCAGCACATCCCCGCCGAGCAACGAGACCGGGAGATTCCGTTTGGTCTCGAAGACAGCTTTGCGCTGACGCAACTCGACTGGCTCAACGCGATTCGCGACAAACGTGTTCCCATCGTCGACGGGCAGGAAGGTTTGCGGGATCTCGCGTGCGCATGGGCCGTGCTTGAATCGTCGCGAGCTGGTCGTCGAGTCACTCTCGACGAAATCCTTTCCGGCGAAGTCGCTACCGTGCAACGAGAGATTGCTCCACACTTCGGCCTCGAAACTTGAAAGTGTGCCACTGGCTTCGCCGGTGTCGTCGAATTTCTGTGAAGCAATATAAATTGCACTGGCAAAGCCGGTGGCACACGATTCCGTCGCCATTCGTTACGCGTAACGATGCCAATCCGTTCGTCAGGAAGCCGCGAATCATGAGTGACACCGCGACCGCACCGCTCCCGTTCAAGATGGCCCGGCTTCGCGGCATGATGTTTCTCGAATACGCCGTCCGAGGTTTGTGGTTTCCGCTGGCCGCGAAATTTCTAACTGCCGGTGTGGACGAAGGCGGACTCGGCTTCAGCCGCGAGCAGATGAGCTACACGTTAGGCATCGCTCTGGCGCTGGGAGCAATCACCAGCCCATTTGTTGCGGGACAGGTTGCTGACCGTTGGTTCCCGACCCAACGCTTCATGGGGATCCTGCTGATTCTGGGGGGGATCACCAAGTTCGCAACCGGTTATCAGACTTCCTTCGAGGCCTGGCTGACGCTTTCCATTCTGTACGCTGTGTTGTTCATGCCGACTCTTGGTCTGAGCAATTCTCTGGCATTGTCGCATCTTCCGGATGCGAAGCGTCAGTTTCCCGGCGTTCGAGTCTGGGGCACGATTGGTTGGATCGCTGTGTCGTGGCTGTTTCCGATGATCTGGCTGAAGTCCAACATCACGTTTCAATGGCTGCCCCCGTTCTTTACGGGCGACGATGTCCCGAAACTCGCTGGCCGCATGCTCGACTCGGTCAAGGCGGCCGGCATTCTGGCGATCATCTACGGGCTGTATTCCTGGTTTCTGCTGCCGCACACGCCGCCGAAAAAGACAACCAAAGAACTGGCTCTGAGGCGGGCATTGAAAGTGTTTTCGAGTGGCTCGATGGCGATTCTCGCCATGACAACGCTGATCGTCAGTTCGGTCCACTTTATTTACTTTCTGGAAACACCAGCATTCCTCGGGGTCGCCGGCCTCGACGGAGCCTACATCATGCCAGTCATGTCGATCGGTCAGTTTGCCGAGATCGGCATGATGGCTGTTCTTGGATGGCTGCTGAAGTCGCAGGGGTTTCGTCGAGTCCTGCTGATCGGTGCTGTCTGTTATGCCGGGCGGTACCTGATCTTCGGGCTGCACGAGTATCTTGGACTGAACGCGATCATCGTCGCTCAGGCTTTGCACGGCCCCTGCTTCGCGTGCTTCTACGCGGCGGCGTTTATCTACATTGATCGCATGTCGCCCGACGATGTTCGGCACTCGACGCAGACTCTGTTCGCGCTGATCTGCTTCGGCATTGGGCCGCTGGCCTCGTCGCAGCTCAACATCCTGCTTGGAGCGTTGTGCGAAGTTGGCTCCGGCGCAGACGCCGTCATGGATTATTCAAAGTTCTGGCTGATCACGGCAGCGATCACGCTCATCGGTGTCGGCTTGCTGGCGGCGCTGTTTGAAGACGAGTCGCCTTCGGACGGTGAACAGCTTGTGGCGTCAAAGGCTGCCGAACAATCGGCGGGAGAAGTCTGAAATGTACAACCTCTATTGGGGAGATCTGCACAGCCACTGCTCGATCAGCTACGGACACGGGACGGTCGAGCAGGCGTTGATGAGGGCGCGGCAGCAACTGGATTTCTGCTCGGTCACCGGACACGCCTTCTGGCCAGACATGCCGACCGATCGGGCTGTCTATGCAGAAATCATTGACTACCACAACGAAGGCTTCGCCACACTCGCTGGCAACTGGGATCGACTGATCGAGCTTCAGCGAACCGGCACGAAGGATGACGACTTCATCGCGTTTCCCAGCTACGAATGGCACTCCCTGAAATACGGCGACCACAATGTTTACACGGCGACACCGGAACTGCCGCTGCGAGATGCGCCCGACCTGCCGGCTTTGCGTAAGGTCGCCTCGGAAGCTCAAGGCATCGCCATTCCGCATCACATTGGGTATCGAGCCGGCTATCGCGGGATCAACTGGGGCGAGTATCGAGAAGACGTGTCGCCGTTCGTCGAAATTTTTTCGTTGCACGGTTGCTCGTTGTCCGAAGACTCGCCGTACCGAATGCTCCACGACATGGGGCCGCGAGACTGGAACAGCACTGCCGAATCCGGGTGGGAACGCGGCTTTCGTTTCGGGATTGCCGGCGGCACCGACCACCACGCGGCCTACCCAGGCAGCCACGGCGACGGTCGCATGGGAGTGTTCGCCAAAGAGCTGACGCGAGAGTCAATCTGGGAAGCGTTTCTCGCACGTCGAGTCTTCGCCGCAACCGGCGACCGCATCGACGCTCGACTGTTTCTGAACGATGCGTGGATTGGCGATTCCGTGTCCGCTCCGGGCGAACGTCGTTTCAAGGCTTCTGTGCGCGGAGCCTGTTCGCTCGACAAAGTCGAACTGCTCCGCAACGGTCGCGTGGTCCAGAGATTCTTTCCACCAGTCGTTGAACCGAACCCGGCGGCGCATCGCTACAAACTCAGGCTGACGTGGGGCTGGGGGCGGAACACCGTTCCTGTTGAATGGTCAGGTCGATTCTCAATCGACGAAGGATCTATCGTTTCCACGGAGACCTGCTTTTCGGGGCAGGCAGTTGTCGCGCCGAAGGGCAGCAGCGTCACTGAAGTGCTGGACGAAGTGGATCTGCCGCATGAACTCTTGAATTCGACAGAGCGATCCTTCGAGTGGCGCAGCATCACCCAGGGCAACCGCACAATGCGGCACGAGACGACTCAGGGAATTTCCCTTGATGTGGACGCTCCGCTTTCCGCCAGAGTGACCGTCGAGGTGAACGGCCAGCGGTACGAGCATTCGCTGGCCGAGTTGCTCCGAAAAGGCAACTCGCACTTTCTGCGTGGATGGCTGAGCGAAGCCATCTGTATCGGTCCGCTGGTTCCGCTCGAAGAGTGCTCGGTCGACGCAGAATGGACCGACACTCCACATTCAGACGTCGACGTTTACCGGCTCCAGGCCGCTCAACATAACGGGCAGTGGGCATGGCTCAGCCCCATCTGGGCCGAGCGGTAAAGTTCAGTTCAAGCTGAAGCCCGGCGGAAATTCACGACCGGTCGGTTCGAAGGTTCCTCGAAACTGAAGCTTCAGCATCTCCAGAACGAGATCGCTGCGCTGATCGACATCTGCCTGAGCCAGTAATCTGTGCGCGGCTTCCGTTGGCAGTTTGAGCGAATGAGCGATCACGTCGCAGAGTTCACCCAGTTGAATGCCTGACCCGAGGGCGTGAATCAGGTCTGCTTCCATACCGAGTTTCGGGTAGGCCCTGCGGAACCAGTCGACCAGTTCTTCCTGGCGACGGCCTCGATCAATGATCGGCGTTTGCGGGTAAACGTCCGGGAGCAGTTCGAGCATTCCCAGTCGGTAAGGCAGATCTGTTTCCAGTTCGTTGATCAGCTTCGCGCGGTGAAGTCCCTGCAGCATCAGGTAGTGACGTCCGTCTTCGAGCTGTTCGTTCGAAATCACTTTGCCGAGACAAACCGTGTCGTGAATCTCGCAGTCTTTCGATTCGTAGCGATCTTCCCAGCCGTCCTTGAGTAATCCCAGTGCCAGATACCGATCGCCGTTCAGAATGTCTTCGGCCATGCAACGATACCGAGGCTCGAAGATGTGCAGCGGCAGCATGACGTTGGGAAACAGCGTGACGTTGGGTAGTGGGAAAATCGCAGCCCGTCCCGTGAAGCCGGCTGTTGCGTCGTTGGGGTCCGCTGGCGTCATTCGTATTAGCCCTGCTCAGTCAGATAGATCGTTGGGATACGATCGTCCTGAAGTTCGACTCCGTCCGGGTAAGTCGTGCCTGCGTCCAGCAGTTCCTGAAAACCATGTTGAAGGTCGTTTCTGAACCGTTCCAGATCCATCGCCATGTACGGCGAGGGGTAGCGGTCCAGCTTCTCTCTCGCCGAAACATACATCTTGCGGGCACCGCCCAGGTTTCCGTTTCCAAAATGGAAGAGTGCCACTGCTGCCTGAATCAATCCCTGAATGAACTTCCTTTCCTCGCCCTGAATCTCGGTCCAGAGTTCTTCCAGTTCATCGTGGCAGTCGAAAAACTCGCCTTCGTTAAAAAGCCAGATTCCTTTGAGATACAGCTCGGGCAGTTCATCCATCCTTGTCGTCTTTCATTTCGTCCTGAAGGTGCGTTGCGGCGAGCGTTCTGTGATCTATCATCCGCGCGCCACCTGTTGAGTGAGCGTTCGAGTCTGACACACCTTTGATCACCGCTTCGCAAGGCTGCGATTCTAGAACGATTCGATTCAGTTTCTCTACCAGAAACCCGTGAGATTTGTGCAATCGCGATGACAGACTTCGACCAATCGGAAATTGCTGACAGGAAGAAGCAGGCTCGGCGCGTTGTTCGAGTCTTGAAGGAAACGTATCCGGTTGCCGAGTGCGCTTTAACTCACAACTCGGCATACCAGCTTCTCACTGCGACGATCCTTTCGGCTCAATGTACGGACGAAAGAGTCAACTCAGTCACTCCTGTCCTGTTTGACAAGTACCCGAACGCCGAGGACCTGGCGAAGTCGACGCAGAAGGCGGTCGAGAAAATCGTCCATCCGCTCGGCTTCTTTCGAGCGAAGGCCGAAAACATTCGCGGCATGGCGAAGAAGCTGGTCGACGAGTTCGGTGGCGAGCTGCCTCAAACGCTGGAAGAAATGACGTCACTGCCAGGCGTCGGTCGAAAGACGGCGAACGTCGTGCTCGGTACGTGGTACGGAATCGCCAGCGGCGTCGTGGTCGATACTCACGTCAAACGAATCAGCAAACTGCTCGGCCTGACCGACTCGCTCAACCCTGAGATTGCCGAGCGACAACTGAAGGCGATCCTGCCAAAGACCGAATGGATCCAGTACAGCCACCGCCTGATTCATCACGGTCGCCAAATCTGCATCGCCCGCCGTCCGAACTGCACCGAATGCCCGCTGCTTCGAATGTGCCCGCGAGTTGGTCTGCCGCCGTTAAAGAATTCCTGAGTGGAAAATTTCAGGCTGGCAACCTCGTCAGTCAGATGTCGGGAAAGTTCAGATGCCGGAAAGCTGCTCGGTTGCGTTGCCGAATTCCGGCAGCCGAACTCCCATGCGGTCCATCAGGCTGAGATAGAGTGCCGACATCGAACGCTGTTTGCTTTTCTCGAAGTCCAGGCTGCGACCGGTTTCCAGCGTTCCACCAAGCCCGCCGCTCAGAAGCAATGGAACTTTCGGCGCGCTGTGGGCGGTCCACTGCTCGTTGGCCATCATGATGCAACTGTTATCGAGGACCGTGCCGTCGCCTTCCTGCATCGAGTCCAGTCGGCTGACCAGGTAAGCGTACTGTTCGACCCAGAAGCGACTGATCGATGCAAACTCTTTGTTCTGCCAGCCGTGCGAGAAGCTGTGATGGTCGTCGCGCAGTCCTAGAAACGGGTAGACCTGACCTGACAGGTTGTTTGTCAGAACCATCGTCGCAAATCGTGTGCGGTCTGCCTGGAAGGCGAGAGCGATGACGTCGCACATCAATCGGGAATGCTCATCAAGTTGAGTCGGCAAGCCATCCGCCGGACGCTTCGACTTGATCATGTCCAGATCTTTGCGTTCATCGCCCTGACGCTCCTGCATCTTCGAAATCCGCTGCTCGACTTCGCGGACGGATGTTGTGTACTCGTCGATTTTCGAACGATCGGATGTCGATACTTTTCGCGAGACATCGCTCAGCTGATCGAGCACATGGTCGAGCACGCTGAGCTGCATCTTGCTTCCTCGGCTTTCGAACAGGCTGTCGAAAGCCAGCGACGGATAGAGTTCTGACGGGACGGGAGCAACCGGCGAACTCCACGAAACATGCGACGCGTACATCATCGAATAGCCGGACTCGTGAAAGCCGCTGACTGGACGTTCGCAGGCCAGAACGAGGCTCGGGATCGCCGTCTCGCCACCGAGTCTTTGTGCCAGGATTTGATCCATGCTGGTTGAGGCAAGAATCTCACGACCACCTTTCGGGCGAACGCCGGTCAGCATTCCAGCCGCTCCTTTGGCGTGTCCACCGACGACGTCTCCGGGATGAGCCAGGCCGTTGACAAAGTTGACTTTATGTTTAACCGCTTCGAGAGACGCGAAGGCCGGACCGACCTCCAGCGACGATCCTTTTCCCCTGGCCCACCACTCGGGCGGATGAATGCCGTCTCCAAAGAAAAGGCACGCAAAGCGTTTTGGTGGAGAGACTTTTTCGTTCGCTCGCCCCGCCGACTCCAACCAGGGTAATGCAACAGTGGCGCCCAGAGCTTTCAAAACGTGTCGGCGTGGAATCTGATTTTTTGGATTCATGGATTCGTCTCATTGATCCTGGGAACGAAAGTCCTGTCTATCGCTTGCTGGGATATTTCCCCGTCAAACGTCGCGTCAATCATGTGGGAGGAGCCAGTCGAATATCAGTTTTCTGGAAACTCCCTATATGTTTATCGGTTGGTGACTGAAAAATCTCGCCCTCGCTGATTGCGAAACTGAGGACTTGTCACAACCGTCTCGAACAATACCGAGAACCGGTAATCGTTTCTTTGTAGAGCGTCTTCCATTTGCTCAAGCAAAATTGAATCGGACAGCATTACAGATCGTCCGAGTGCGTACCCCAGAAACTTGCGGCACAGTGTTCTGACGAAGTCGCGTTTTCGATTCTTCTCAATGTATTGAATCAGTCCTGGAATGCCACGGCCTGTTTCTCCTCCGGGAAATTCTGCCCTCTCGTCGACTGGCCGTCCCGCCAGATCTTTGGTTCTTCGCCGCCCGATCGGATCGAAGCCTTCCATAGCGATGCCCAGCGAATCGAAATGAACGTGGCACATCGCACACCTCGGGTTGGCGGTGTGTTCAGCCATCAGTTCGCGAATGGTTTTGGGGGCAGACTTCTCATCTTTGGGCAATTCGGCAACGTCGGCAGGTGGCGGTGGAAAGTGCTGACCGAGCAGATGGTGGACCGCCCAGAATCCTCGCTTCACGGGACTGGTCCGCTCTCCGGCTGAGTTCTGAGTCAGCACTACGCCCATCCCGAAAAGTCCCCCACGCCCGGCCTCGTGAAGTCCACTGACGCGGTGCCACTGTCGATCAGCTTCGTCCACCGAAAGCTCTTGTGCTCTGCGTTCGTTCGACCAATTTGCAACGTGGCTTTGATACTGTCGTTCGATGTCGCCGCCGTAGTGTCGAGCCAGGGGGCCGTTCACAAACGTGGATTCGGTATTGAGCAACTCGGTGACCGATCGATCTTCCTGAATCAGCGATGTCAGCAGTCGAGCGGGTTCCTCGAACATTGCCTGACGCAACTCGT
>JADHNX010000440.1 GCA_016779365.1 Planctomycetaceae bacterium | reverse complement strand
TGGATCCCGGCTCCATCGGACTGTTGACGCGGGTCGATCACGTCACCGATTTTCTGACGTCGTCGTTCGTTATCTTTAGTCTTTGCTCGGCGCTGACGATCCGACAACTGGCATCGCCTCTGCTGGACCGTTCGCGCTCGGCCGGCACGATGACCAACGACCAGCCGACCGGCATCAAGGTGTTGCGTCGACTGTTTTACCTGGTAGATCCTCAACGTCGTTCCGCCGGGATTCCGTCGTTCGTAAATCCGATTCTCGTGAAAGAGTTTCAGTGTCGACAGTTCGGGCGTTCGCATTGGTTGCTCAGACTGATTGCAGGCTGCGGTCTGATTTCTCTCACGCTGGCTTACGCGACGACGCTGGGATCGTCGGAGTGGGGCGTTGAGAAAATCGGCGCGATCATTATCACGATGCAGGTCGGACTGATCGCCGTCTTCGCGCCGGGAATCTCCGCCGGACTGATCAGCAGCGAGCGTGAAAGCGGCGGCTGGGATCAGCTTCGAGCCACTCCGTTATCGTCCGGCGCGATCGTTCGAGGCAAACTGTTAAGCGTTGCCTGGACGCTGATTCTACTGCTGATGGCCACGCTGCCCGGTTACGGAGTCATGATCTGGATCAAGCCAGTCCTGCGCGAACAGATTCAGCAGATCATGATCAGCCTTGCTCTGGCGATGCTGTTTGCGGCGATGCTCAGTGCCGCTGTCAGCAGTTGTTTCCGACGAACCGCTCCCGCAACCGTCACTTCGTATCTGCTGTTGTCGGCACTCTGGGGAGGTTCTTTGATGATCTGGCTCGGTCGTGACAGCATCTTCGGATTTGAATTCGTGCGTTCGGCACTCGCGATCAATCCCTTGGCTGCGGCATTAAGCATCAATCGATCGCCCGGCTTTGCCGTCTACAACCTGGTGCCGATCAACTGGTGGCTGATGAGCGGCGGCTCGCTGCTGTGTTTCCTCTTTCTGAGTATTCAAACCCGGCGACTGTCGAGACCGGAATGAGAACGAACATGCTTCGCCCGAAAACTCATGCCGCCAGTAAAGGATCGACTTCCGTCGGCGCATCGATTCGAATTGCCGCCGCAGTGTTCGCGCTGGTGGCAGGTTGTCTCGTTCAGTTATCTGTCGGACAGGCATCTGGACAGTCCGATAAGCCGGAGGGGCCGAGCGAGCCGAATGAGCGGAGGGAGCCGGGGAAGCCGGACAACGAAATCGTCGAACCGGAACTGCTGTGGCGTCACGATCCGAAGTTGCGCATGCCGACAAGGATTCGCCGGGTTCCCGCTTCGTTTCTCCAGTTGTGGACCGAAGCGCTGGCCGGTCCCGAGTACGAACTGCGGCGCGACGTTGCCATGAATATCACGCGGGCTCACAGCGAGGGATACCTAGACGGCTCGACCGCCGCCGACGCGCTGGCCAACGCTCTGAAAGACGCTTCCTCACCGCGATCGGTCATTGTTGAGATCTCGCGAGCATTGATCGCGCTGGACGCGCGAAGCAGTTCGGCGAAGTTTAAGGAACTGCTGGATGCGGGGTCGGGAATGCAGTTCGAAATGATCGTCGAACCGTCGCTCGCCCGCTGGGGGGACGCCGACATGTTTCTGGTCTGGAAGCAACGATTGACGGCTGACAACGTTCCTCGATATCGCCGATTGCTGGCCATTCGGTCGATCGCAAATCTTCCTCGAACGATGACGACCGATGAGAAACTTCACGCGGAACTTGCGTCGCTCGTTTCAAACGGTCGCGACAACGGGATCAGACTGGAAGCTGCACGGGCACTTGGCCAGGTCCAGCGATTAGGACTCGAACCGCTGGCCGAACAACTCCTTTTTTCGACAGGCAGCGCCAATCAGACAGAAGTTCTCGCGGGCGTTTACCTGTTGCTCCATCACGAAAGCGAGTTAAGCGAGAAGCTGTTCCGTCAAGCGCTCACCGCCTCCCTGGATGATCTGCGAAAAGCTCCGATCGTCCGATTGGTGTGGCGCAGGCTGTTGGAACGGAATGTCGCGGAGCTGTCAGCGATTGTTCCGAAAGCCATCGGCCATTCCGATCCTGAGGTGCGGCGAGTCGCCATCGACACACTGGTTCAGTTTCCGTCGGCAGAACAGATCGTCTTGCTGGGGAACGTTCTTGATGATGAGCATCCTGAAATCCGGCGAGCAGCACGTCATGCCTTATTGACGCTCAGCGGGGACGACTCGCTCAAGCCCGTGGTCATTGAAGCCGGGTTGGCAGTCATCGCTCGATCGTCGTGGCGTGAACAGGAGCAGGCGATTGTTCTGCTGGCAATGCTCAATCAGTCGCAGACCGCAGATCGCCTGCTGGAACTGATCAATTCGCCTCGACCAGAAGTTGCCATCGCGGCCGCCTGGGGACTCCGCAAACTGAATGTTGCCGGGAAACTTGAGCGGCTGCTAACAATCGCCGAGGCAATGGACAAGCAGATTGCTGATGGGCAGGATTTGCGTCTGGACCAGTTGATCGTAATGGCTCACGTGTTTGAAGCACTCGGTCGCGGGAAATACAAACTGGCGATGCCGCTGCTGAAACGCTGGATCCCGAAAGCCGACCCGCGAGTCAACTACGACGTTCCTCGCAGTTCGGCGATCTGGTCGCTGGGCTGGCTCGTCAAAGACAGCAAAGACGTGGCACTGGCCCGGCAACTGAAAGATCGCTTTGTTGATGTCCAGTCGCCGATTCCAGAGTCGACGGCGGCGCGGATTGCTGCGGGGATCGCTCTTGGCAGAATCGGCGCTGTCGAATTTGCCCCCGAGCTGAAGACCTTTGCAGAACTCGGTAACGGCGAGCCCGATCTCGCAGCGGCGTGGGCAGTCGAACGTCTGACCGGCGAAAAGTTCCCGCGTCCGAAACCCGAAATTGATGAAGGTGCTCCCTGGAGTGTTGTCCCGCTTGGGACGCGTTTGAAACAGGATGCGTCTGGAAGTTCGGTGAACTGAAAATCGATCATGACCACAAAGCTGCCGACTCTTGACGACGACGTATCCGACACACCATGTCTGTCCGTGGAAATTGTTCTCGTTGCCTTTAGGGTTAGTCGGACAGCGGCACTTTGGCGGTTTCGTTCGGGAGCAGGGTGCGAAAAGCGGAGCGAACAGTTTTTACGGTGTGTCGGCTAACGATGGGCAAGGAAGTCGTCCCGAGAGACGCATCACAACGAAAAGTCACTTTCCGAGCCAATTATCCGGTGCCCAAAGCCGATTTGCCCGGCGAATTCGTACTTTCGTGACACCGGAGACTGGTGATTGCAGCCGATTTCGTGTGCAATCCCGACGTGCAGGAGTGATTTACAGTATTGGAGAGTTTCTTGAGTCAGTCAGATACCCCGGCAGGTCCGCTGTTTGAGGACCTTGGTCTCAGCGACACGATGTTAAAATCCCTGAAGAAAATGGGATTTGAATCACCCAGTCCCATTCAGGCGGGGCTCATCCCCATTGCCCTGACCGGTAAGGATTGCATCGGGCAGGCGCATACAGGCACAGGCAAGACCGCATCGTTTGTGATTCCCGTTCTGGAGCACATCGACTACGACTCCAAACGGCCACTCGCGCTCATCCTGACGCCGACCCGGGAACTCGCCGAACAGGTCGCCAACGAAGCCCGCAAGCTGTCAGCCAATCGGAAGGTTGGAGTCGTGGCGATCGTCGGCGGAAAATCGGTCCGCACGCAGGTTGACGAGCTGAACCGCGGCGCACAGATCATCGTCGGAACTCCAGGCCGGGTCATTGACCTGATGAACCGTCGCTCGCTGGATCTCTCGACGCTGGATTTCGTGATCCTCGACGAAGCCGACCGCATGCTCGACATCGGCTTCCGTCCGGACATCGAAAAAATTCTGAAACGCTGCCCACCAGAACGACAGACTTTGCTGCTGTCAGCAACGCTGCCGCCGCCGGTCGAACGGCTCGCCCAGAAGTACATGAACGATCCGCAGATGGTCGACCTGTCTCAGGATGCGGTCGTCACCCGGCAAATTGAGCAGTACTACATCACGGTCGACGAAGACCGAAAGTTCCCGACACTGGTCCGCCTGCTCGCGCAGGAACGACCGCAGCAGGCGATCGTCTTCACACGAACGAAACGCCGAGCCGACGAGCTGTACAACAAGTTCCGCGTTAAGTTGCCGAGTGTCGAGACGCTGCACGGAGACCTTCAACAGCGCAAACGAGACAGCGTGATGAAACGCGTCCGCGCCGGGGAAGTCAAACTGTTGATCGCCACCGACGTCGTGGGACGAGGCATCGACGTCAGCGGGATTTCGCACATCATCAATTACGACGTGCCGGAATTCTGCGACGACTACGTGCACCGCATCGGGCGAACCGGTCGACTGTCGTCCGACACGCCGGGTATTGCCATTCTGTTCGTGACTCGCGAACAGGGCGACGAGTTGACCCGTATCGAAATTCGAGTCAACAACATGCTCGACTCGTACAAGATCGAAGGCTTCGAACCCGCCCGCCCGGTCGCCCCGACAAAAGTCGCCGACCGCACCGGCCCTCGAACCCGCTTCGGCCGATAACCGAGTTCTCCCGTCGCAGGCGAAGGCGAAATTGCAGGCTGGAACGACTTCACCGTGCGTGCGCCACTGACTCTGCCAGTGAACTGGTCCGACTCAATTATTGAGATCTCTCTTGGCAAAGCCAGTGTCACACTTTGACACGAACAACGGCGGCTCACGTCTTACCGCAACGTTTGCACGCGATTCGCGGTGCCACCTGTTGGCTGAGATTCATTTCGGTGATGCGTTGAATCCTCGGTTCGGCACACGCTGAACAACTCGCAAACTTCTGAGCGTCCCACGTGTCCATGAACACTCGCCCGGCGCCAAGCTGGATTCCTCGTTCCTGGATAATTTCCATCGACGCGAGCTGCGGTGACGTGAACAAGTCGTCGGCTTCGAGCTGTTCCATGATTCCGTTGCCGGCCCGAGTCGGCACGACCGAGCAGCACGACACGTCCTGACCAAACGCGAACTCGATCGACCGCATCGCCCATTCAATGCCTTCCTCTTCGGTCAGAAACGGCGGCCTCAGCAGGATGAAAGTTCTTAATCGAACCCCTTCGCGCCGCAGCCACTTCGCCGCTTGCGAGAAATCGTCGACCGTCATCTGCTTGTTCAGTCGAGGCAGAACTTCCGGATGCACGGTTTCCAGACCGAGTGC
>JADHNX010000439.1 GCA_016779365.1 Planctomycetaceae bacterium | reverse complement strand
CTGACGCGCATCGCCGATTCTTTCGAGTATCTGCGAACTCAGCCGGCAATTTATTACGGCCTGACAGGCACGTTACTCGTCGTCGGTTTGCTGTGTGCACTCGCTTGAGCAGTGCCAAGAAGAGAGACGACTCGTTCTGAGGACAGAAGCAGTCATTGGACGGACTGATGCGAGGTGTTGAGTTTCCTGGTTTCAGGGTGTGATCAGCGGGCTGACTGCAAATTGCGATGTGCCGGCGCAGAGATTGGCGAGCAAATCCGACAACGACGAACTCCGCCGGTCGCCCGCGCCGGCACACCAGATTCGAGTTTCGCTCCGCTTGCCACACCCTACGAAAAAATCACAGCCACTTTGCGCGACATCGTCTGTCGGTTCGTTCGCTCGGCGCCTGTGTGATCGCTGAGCCTTCTTACTCGCCGATGATTTTGACGAGAAGCCTCTTTCTGCGCCGCCCATCGAATTCGTAGTAGAAAATGTGCTCCCACGGTCCCAGGTGCAGCTTTCCGTCGGTGATCGCAACCACAACTTCGCGTCCCATGATCTGCCGCTTGTGATGCGCGTCGGCGTTGTCTTCTCCCGTGCGGTTGTGATGGTAACGTTCCGGGGAAGGGTCGAACGGCGCGAGCTGTTCCAGCCAGAGGTCGTAGTCGTGGTGAAGCCCCGGCTCGTCGTCGTTAATAAAAACACTCGCGGTAATGTGCATCGCATTTACCAGGACAAGTCCATCCTGCACACCACTTTCGGCAACGAGTCGTTCGACTTCGTGGTGGACTGAGACAATTGCTCGTCGTTGTGGAATCTCCATCCATAATTCTTTGGTCAGCGTTTTCACCGTTTCTCCTTACTGCTGAGCGGTTCGGTTTTCTTCTGCACGAATCTGGATTTCTTCCAGCGACGGCATCAGGGCACGCTGATCCCGCAACACGGCAAACACCCCAGCCGTGACCAGGTCGGCGGTTGTACCAGGGTTTCTCAGACTTCCTTTCGCACGGAGCCAGCGGTCGAATTCTCTGATCCTCATTCGACCTTCCATCGCCATCGGCCAGCCGGCTCGCAGAACAGACCTAGCTCGTCGCACAACCTCACGGGCATCGATCGAGTTGCATTTTCTGGCGATGTCCGTGTCACCATCCCGGGCAAGCAGTGAGAGGTGAAGGTGGACGATGGCCTGTTCCCAGTCTTCGTTAAAACGTCCCGACGCCATCAACGATGAAACGCCGAACTTGAGAACTGTTTCAAAATCGCTTGCGTATTGCCTGGCAACTGAGTCGCGATCGGACGCCAGCGTCATGACCTCGGTCAACGTCCCCGTGGGCGCCGACGTGGCGACATCCTCTGTGTCGGCGTTTCCCAGACCGCGAGGTTGTGCCAAGCGGATCGCTTCGAAGACGTGCCCGGCATCTTCCTGAGTAAGTTCCGACAGAACGCCGGCGATCCCTTCCGGCAATGGAGTATCGACGGGCACCGCCGCCAACGGGGCGAGCAGAAGAATGATGCCGAGGTTTGTGTTGTATTCACAAACGGCCCGCGTCGCTTTGACAGCTTCGAGAACGCTCCTGCCAACTCCAACCTCCGCTGCGCGAGCCAGTACGGGAGCGATTGCTTCGGCAGAGGCCACGAAATCTTCGTACGCAAGATGCTCGAACGATTCGCCAGGGTGAACATTACCTGGTTTGCGCGACGTCGCTTCGAGCAGGCAGGCCCGATGAACACACTCCTGAAGATTGGCGGCTGACACACGATACCCTGGCTTTAATTCGGGGATGACTGAGCCATCGGTCAAGAAATGTGTCCTACCCTTCGCGGCCAAAAGTCATGATCGTAATGTCGTCGTTCTGGGCACGACCATTGGCGTGGCGACGGACATCGGCCAACAGAATCTTGCCAAGCTCTTCCGGATCACGCGGGCTCTTCGAGATCAATTCCCGCATTCGCTCAAGAGTGTACAGCTCGCCGTCCGGATTCATGGCTTCGTCAACGCCGTCCGTAAACAGTACGACAGTTTCGCCGGGGTTGATTACGCGCTTTTCGACTTCGTACGGATAATCCTCCATGACGCCGATCGGCAGACCGATCGAGTCTTCAGGGAACTCATCGATTGAACCATCCGGCTTCAGGATCATCGGCGACATGTGCCCGGCATTGACCAGTTGGATCTCGTTGGTATTCACGTCAAGCAGCACGAAGTTGTAGGTGACAAATCGCCCTTCAGCAGCGTTAGCACACATGTGAGTGTTGATGGCGTTGACGGCTTCCAGTGGATCATGCGTAAATTGCAGTGTGCTTTGCACGCAGCTCGACATGCGCGACATGATGATGGCACCAGGAACGCCCTTGCCTGAAATATCGCCGAATGAAAGAACATACTTGCCGTCGCCCAAGTCGAAGGCGTCGTAATAGTCGCCGCCGACCGCCTGAGCCGAATCGTACGACGCGTAGAACTTCCAACCGGCGGGCTGTGGCAGTGTTTCAGGAAGCAGCGCCTGCTGAACTCCCTGCGCGATGTTCATTTCGCCGTCCTGTTTCTGTTTTTCAAGAAAGACTTTCATGAGCCGCGCGTTCTCGTACGTCAGTGCGGCCTGACCGGCGATCGTCATCAGCAGGTCGAGATCTTCACTCGTAAACTGAGTGACCGGGTTCATCGTGTCGATGTTAATCAGCCCGATCGGTTCGTTGTCTTTGTCGAGCAGCGGCACGCACATCATCGACCGAATCGCAAGGTTGGAAATTGACTCCGAAGCGTCGAACTGATCGTCATTCGCTGCGTCGGCAGACAGGATTCCGGTTTTTTCTTCGATGACTTTCTTCACAATCGTACGCGACAGCCGAACGGTCGAGTCTTCGCCTTCGCGGCGGTGCTTGAAGGCTCGCGGAACCATTTGCCCGCCCTTCTCGGGATCCTTCAGCAGGACGCAACCACGGTCGGCGTGCGGAAAGACCCGGAACAGCGAATCAAGAATCGCTGGCAGCATCCTGTTGAGATTCGTTTCGCCGCAAAGGCTACGCGTGATATCGATGACTGCTTTCAGCTTTACTTCCGGCTGAACTTCCAGTCCGCCGAAACCGCCAGCGGCACCACTGCCGGCGAGTGTCCCCATGATTTCAGCTTCGTCGTCGTCTTCGTCGGAGAAGTTGACCGTCGCTCCGAAGTCATCGCCCCCGCCAAAATCATCACCGCCTGCGGGAATTCGAGGCGCGACTGGAGCAGGCGCAGGTGCTGCCCTGGCAACGGGTCGAGCCTCTTCGCATTCGAACCTCAGCAACATGGGGCCAAACTTGATTCGGTCTTCGTGATTGATCGGGTGCGGCTGTTCTTTTTCCAGTTGCGTGCCGTTGACGATCGTACCGTTTCCACTGCCGAGGTCTTCGATGTAGAACTGGCCGTCCCGTTTGGTGAATCTCGCGTGCCGACGCGAAACGGTATTCGACTTCAGTTGAATCGTGCAGTCCGGGTGGCGTCCGACAATTGTCTCGCCGTCGCCAACGGGGTAAGGAATTGCCTGACCTTCCTGAAGCAATACAAGACTTGCCATGAGTTCCGTTCCCGCTTTTCGAAAGTGACCCGCGCGTCCGACACTCGGCCCGATCAGTCAGACCATTGCCGTCCATTAAGTTTCGTTGTGCGTTGCGTCGTAAATTCTTCCCGTCGTGCGAAACAGATTTCACACATCAAATATCGTTTCGACGTTGCCTCGAAGATTGAGTTTACCAAGCGCGATGGCTCGCTCTTCGCTCCAGCCCCGATCGATTACAAAGTCGTTCGCCAGAACCTTCGCCAGAATTCGACGATACATCGCAAATTTCGGAAGAGCGAATTCCAGTTTGTACATGTCGCTGTAGTAGCCGACCTGCTTTGTCTGAGGTACGGCGCTCAAGCGGGTTCGGCAGTCAAGTTCGATATGCGGTGGAATGTTGGAGTACCACCAGTGGCCGTTCGTCACGACGTTCGGAAAAATCCAGGCATAGCTGACCAGTTCCTGATTGCTCGTCTGAGCAAGCACCGAAACCGGAAACGTCACCTGAGGAAACGCGTTGAAAAGTTCCTGGTACTGAATCAGTGAAACCCGCGAGTCATACAGGTCCTGTCCCTGGAAGACGCCAGCGGGATAGACTTTTCGGTTAACTCCGATCATCAGGTCAAACGGCAGTTTGTACTCGGCACAGAACGTCGCGAGTGTCCAGAAGTTGAACTGACCGAGCATTGCGGCTTCGTCGGGAGTCAGCTCACGACCGGAAAGCACGCTGGCCAGAATCGGCTCGATTTCAGAATCCGAAACCGCCGCCGGAGCAAACGTCGGCGGAATTGAAATCGCACAGGCCTTCGCACCGTTTTTTGTGAAGTGTTCGAATAACTGACCGATGGCTGCCCGCAACGACGCCGGATCACTCACATTTGAGCCAGTGGCTTTCTCAAGTCGCTCGCGAGTTTCCAGTTTTGTGAAATGGAAGACCAGGTCGTCAGTTCGCAAACACGGAACGTAAAGTGAGGTGTCGAAACCGGTCAGCGGATCGTCGAAGTCGTTGGTCAGAAAAACCTTTTCGAGACCGCTCTGCTTCAGAACCTGCTGCTCCCAGTCCGGCTCGGCCATCTTCGCGGCAGCGTTGTCGTAAAGCGATTCCCAGTTTGCAGTCGTGACGGCGTCGTCTTCGAAGCCGAAAAACTTCTGAGCCATCTCGACAAGCCAGCTCACCTGAACGGTGTTGTCGAGATCGCCGAGTTTCTCAACCAGCCGCCCGACTTTCTCTTTCGGGCTGATGCCAGGCTCTTCGATCTGCTCGAGCGGCAGCCCGGCTGAATGAGCCAGCTCTGTGTAATAGTGATAACCCATGATGTCGGCGAGCGTTTCTGAGGCCGCCGCGTGAGGGTTGATGTGTGTGTGCGGGTCGATCAGGACGAGCGAGTCGAGCTCTGCCTGGATGGTTTGAACAAGCTGACTGGACACAGAAAATCCTGCTGGAAAAGGCCGAAATCCTGAAGTGCGAATCCCGCAATGAGCTGTCTGGGCCTTACATTTTGATGCTAAGGCCGGACGGCGGCGAACACTCGCTCTCAATTCTTTCTTATTGCAAATTCACAAAGCATGACGCTTTACCGGACGGCGTTTTGCCGACTCGGACGGCCAGTTTGGCGGGTTACCGATGGTGAATCAAGTATCGCAGAAACGTGACGTTTTCACGCCTCTG
>JADHNX010000438.1 GCA_016779365.1 Planctomycetaceae bacterium | reverse complement strand
GGGTTCTTGACGTCAAAGTCGCTGTCCGTCAGGCCGCTGTTGGGTTGGACATTCAAGTAGGTGTACTGCTCAAGAATCGGCGCTTTTGCTCCGGTCTTTGCGGGGAAGTCGAACTGCTCAACTCGGACCGGGAAGGCCGTCTTTTTGTCGACATAGAGCCGGGTCATGTGGAATTTCACACCCTTGTGCGGCTTGGCGTACGAGCTTTCGAAGACTCGACACTCGACATCGGAAACCTTGGCGTTCGGGAAGTATCGAACCTGAACGTCGGGAACGTTCAGCTCGGAGTTCCATTGAGCGATCGTCAGTTCCAGCAGATTTCGCATGCCGATATTCGTAATCGGGTAACGACTTTCTTCGAGCGCCCGGTCGCCGCTCGGATCGAGTTCGAGCGTTCCAACGATGGCTTCGATACCCGTGCCGTGAGCCAGCATTTTGTCGTTGTTTTTCCCGGTAACGAAGATCGCTTCTCGACCCTTGTGCGGGTTTTCGTAGCGAAGGTATGCACTGAACGGAGTCTCGCGAACCTTCAACGTGAGCTGATGGTTAATTCGATTCTTGCCGACCATCTCTTCTTTGAAGAATGAGGCTGTGTAGTCTTTGACGTTGTCGAGGGCTCGTCGACTCTCGACAGCCAGTCGCAAGCCTGGTGCCAGTGGGTGGGAAGTTCCACCAATGCGAATCGCCGTCGCAATTCGTTCGTCTTCAGCCATCAGCAAACCACTGGGAAGCGCCACCGCCATGGCTCCGCCAGCCAGCAGGCGTCCGATGGCCTGACGTCGATTCAGACCGCTCGCTTCTGTATTAAAAGTTGTCATCGTCTATTTCCCTCTTTCCGCTGCAAGAGTGGCTTTCCCTGCCGCTGCTTCAAAGCAGTGGCCTGATTGACTGTCGACCGCTCATCTCTCCGTTGAGTGGTCCCTCGGAGAAGTCCCGTCCCAGACACTTCTACGTTTCCATGATTCTGTATCGTCCATCAGGATGTTCTGATTCGACTGAATCGCGACCTGAGCGGGTTTCCGAACCATGTTTATCAGACAAAAATCCTCATAGCCGATTCTGCCGAATCGATAAACATCCAGTTGACGAAATTTGCGAAGGAACGCTCAACTCTGCAGGAAAATAACCCGAAGCGGAAAACCACGTCAGGGCGTTAAGATTGATCTGATCCACTTGAATTTGTGGGTTGTTCCGGCGAATGCTCAGTTGATCGATGAAAGCAGAGCATCCAGTTTGGCTGTTGCGGCGTCTGCGTCGTCATTGGCATCGCTTGCCTGAGAAACCCCGACGATCCCCAAAGTCGTGCCTGCAATCGCGGCCCCGCCGGCGAACATCGTACCAGGTGAAACGAAATTGAACGGACTGACTTGACTCTGGCCGCGAATCTGGCGCCGACCGGTCACGATCAGAGCGTTGGCTTTCGCACTCTTCGGAGCGGTACCGCTCTTCCACACGCGGAACATCGAAACGCCGTCAGCATGAACGATCTGATAAATGCCGCCTCGAAGCCCTTCGACGCGGAATCGGCCAGACTCGTCAGTCACAGTTTCGACAGGAGAGTTCTGTTTGCCCCTGATCATCACCCTGCTGTTGGCAACGGCTTTGCCCTGCCCGTCAAGGATGTACCCGGTCAAATCCCCGCAAACGCCCAGCGAGATATCGTGAATCTTGACAGATGCTTCTCCTGTCGCATTCCCGTCTAACCGGACTGATGTTTCTTTCGCAACAGCCCGTCCGTCAGACGCTGTCACAAGCGAAGCGGGAACGACGATGCTGACTGCTCCCAGAACCAGTAATGCCGATTTCCAAAGGTCGCGAGCGTTCATGGTAAAGAAATCCTTTTCGGTCCCACTGCGCCGCACCCGAAATCGGGCAGCGCATCCTTGCTGTGAAAATCAAACTGTAGAGCCAGGGGGAATTCTCGAAGGCGTTCCCCGGCTCTCCAATGCCCTGTTTGATTCCGGCGCGGAATGACAACAACCATCGCCCAATCCCACGCACACTCATCATCGACATATCGGATACAACCCATCTGATCTGGACGCGCGGTTGAATACGAGGCGGCAGAATCATCCTTCTTCCCAAAACAGACGGCACATTCGACAGAACCCCAAAAGTCCGCACCCCTCAAACAGACTCGCTCGGCGGCCATGTTGAACGATTGAGACGACTTTGCCGATTACGCCGGGATTCATGCGTAGCGAGGCAAGGCCCGACTCACGACTTGAGCCGCTGAGAAAATTCCGGGCTGTTGAGTCGGCGAAGGAATCTTCAGGGACTAATCTGCATTCCGAACTTCCCTCAACTCGATCGAACGGCGCGGCCCGTTACCACTATCAACGACCCGCCGACCAAACAGGCTTACGATGACACTCAGCACGCTCCCACTCAGCTACTGCACCAATGTCCATACTGGGTTAACGGTCGAAGAAGTCGAAGCCGGGCTGCGAGAAAATACGACCGCTGTTCGCAGCCGAGTCGGCGAACTCGCAGCAGGACTCTGGCTGGCTCGACCGGTCGCTTCCGAACTTCTGGAAAGTCCAGACAGGCTTAACCGTTTTTCTGGCTGGCTCAAGGAAGCAGGACTGAAGTGCTACACGCTCAACACTTTTCCGTTCGGTAACTTCCACGACGCGCGCGTGAAAGAAAACGTCTACCTGCCGGACTGGACTCGCGACGACCGTGTTGACTACACGCTGGACAGCGCTCGCATCCTCGCAAAACTGATGCCCGACGACGGGACAGAAGGCAGCCTGTCGACCGTGCCGCTGGGGTTTAAGCCGTTCGACTATCCTGAAACTTTCGCCGACGAATGCGCCGGACGACTGATTGCTCTGGCAACGTCGCTCAGACAGCTCGACGAGCAAACCGGTCGGAAAATTCGCATCGCCATCGAACCCGAACCGTTCTGCATTCTCGAAACCACTCAAGAGACGATTCAATTCTTCCGCCGGCTGCGCGAACTCGCCACCGATGCCGGAGCACTCGACGCCGTAAACGAGTACCTGGGAGTCTGCTACGACGTCTGCCATCAGGCCGTCGAATTCGAAGACGTCGCCGACTCGATTCGACAGCTCGTGGCTGAGCAGATTCGGATCAACAAAGTCCACATCACCTGCGCGATTCGTGTCGAAAATCCAAGCGAAAATGAAGACGCGCGGCAGGCGCTCGCGAGGTACGTCGAACCAAGATACCTCCACCAGACAATGTCGCGATCGACCGACGGAACGATTCATCGACAGGTCGACCTGACCGAGGACACAGCGCTCTCGCCACCTGATAAATTTGCATCGGCTGAAGAATGGCGAGTTCACTTTCACGTGCCGGTCAACTCGGAATCACTCGGTCCATTACAGACAACTCGCGGAGACCTGAAGAAAGCTTTAGCCGCCGTCAGGGAACTTGACTACGCACCGCACCTGGAAGTCGAGACCTACACCTGGGAAGTGTTGCCCGACGGTCGGCAGACATCGCTCGTTGACGGTCTGACCGCCGAAGTTGAAGCAACGCGAAGTTTGCTCGACGACCTTACGGGGCACTGAACATCGGACACCAAACACCGGCACTTAGCTGGCGTCGTGTTCCATCCACTGAAGGACCAGCGAAAGCTGGCTCGGCAGCCAGTCTTTCAAGGTGTAGATTCCGTGTCCAAGCACGGCCTGCCGAGCGGGGCCGAAACGGGTCAGTTGAGATGAGTCGTAGTTGACAAGCAGGTTGCGCCCGTCCGAGTGAAGCCTGGTTCGAGTCTGCCAGCGGGCGCACGTGACTTTCAGTTTTTCCTTCAGCTTCTGAGGCGTCGGCTCGGCCAGCCCTCTTTCAAGAAACGCTCCGAGTCGCGCGTTGCTCGGACGTTTCAGAGGCGGCGCAATGTCTGTTCCGGCGATGGCAAATGCCTGAACCCAGTCGCCATGCTTTGCGGCAAGCACGTCTACCAGTCCCGTCGTTGCTGCGGTGAAGTTGTCGCCCAGACTGTTGCCTTCGCAGCCAAACGTAACTGCCGGGATGATTGCCGCCGGATCATCGTGATCTTTGATCGGTCGATGATGAGTGACATGAACCAGCGATCGTATACCGTCCGTATCCCAACCGTATCTGACCGGCGTTCCGAAGGTCACAACGAGTGCGGCCTTTGCCATTGGATGCGGAGTCGGCGCCGCAGCCAGAGCGTGACGGGCAACTTTTCCCGCCGAGCCCAATGAATCACCTGCCGCATCGAAGAAGGCCTCGACACTGTCGCGATCGTTGGCCAGCAGGTTGGAAAGAATCGCGAAGCCGTTGCCCGCGTGGCTGTGCCCCCAGAGCAACACTCGTTCGTGCTCAGGATCGAATCCTTCTGCGTGAAGCTTCGTCAACTCATTCAGCAATTGTACGGCGAGACGGGCTCGGGCAACGTGGTTGTTCTCGCTGCTCCAGGTTGGTTTGAGCCGGCTGACTTCCGGATCATCACCAACCAGAGTTTGAAACCGTTTTCGATAACCATCGCTGTAGTTGGCAACGTCCGACGTGATGGCATCGGTCAATCGTTTCGTCTGGCTGGCCAGTCGATCGATCACGGAAGACGCGGCGCGTTGCATGGCCACAGGCAGTGTTTCAGCACCGGTCCGCATCATCGCATGAATGCCGAACGGATCGTCCCCGGCAAAAGTCCCATGTACCAGCAGAACTTTTCGAACGCCGAACTGCGTGTGCAGATGCCCGAAGTCAAGACTCTGCACCGCATCGCCGTCCAGCGTCATCACAACCGGCGGAACGTCTGGACGAGTCGGATAAGCCTGATGCCGAAAGCCGTTCTGACGAGGCATTAACCACTCCTGCTCATGTGAGAGGCATGACCGTCGCCAGGATCAACGTCATCACCATGCTGACGATTCCAAGAACAATCAGCAGCGGCGTCCAGGTCTGCAGGGCTTCCTTCTCGGTCAGGCCGCCCATCTTTGCGAAGATCCAGAAGCCAGAATCGTTCATCCAGGAACCGACCAGTGAACCGGCTCCAATCGCCGTCGCCAGATAAACAACGTCGTAGGGCAATTCGACTCCCTCGATCATTCCGACCATCATTCCAGATGTGATGATCATCGCAGCAGTACTCGAACCTTGAGCGACCTTCAGCACCGAAGCGATGGCGAACCCAAGGAACAGCATCAGCATTCCTTCGACCGAGCCTGCACCAAATGTGGATTCGGCCAG
>JADHNX010000437.1 GCA_016779365.1 Planctomycetaceae bacterium | reverse complement strand
CTTTCGCGCGGCGACAGATCTCTTCAACAGGCATTACCAGGGCAGTCGGCGAGGTGACATGGCTGACGACGATCAACTTTGTCCGCGAGGTCACGCGGGCGAAAAGTTGCTCGACGATCGCTGCCGGGTCAGTGACTGGTGAGGCGAGTTCGCAGGTAACGAGTCGCGCCCCGGCCTGCTGGCAGGTGCGCCGCCAGAGGCGAGTCACCGCGCCGTACTCGTGATCGTTAATCAGGACTTCATCGTCGGTTTCAAGGCTGACTGACGCGGCGACAATGTTCATGCCAAACGTTGCGTTGTCGACAAAAATCAGATTGCCGCGCGAGGCTCCGACGAAGTCCGCCAGTACCGACAGTGCGTCTTCGAAAGCCGGCTCCATTTCCCGCAGGAAGAAGTTCATCGGCTGCTGTTCGAGCCGCCTCGTCCAGCGTTCGTACGATTCCTGAACGGTGATCGGCGACGGCCCGAAAGAACCATGATTCAAGTACGCCACGTCGTCGGCCAGACTCCAGAGCTTGCGCCACGGTGAGCGTTCTGTTGCCGAACGTTCTGTTGCCGAGTGGTTGCTCATTTGGATGGCTCGGATTTTATCGCGGTGAGCTGCTGGCGGATTTCCGAGGCGGTCGGAATTCCCCGGTGAGTCGCCTGGACTTTTCCCTGACCGTCGAGAATGATCGTTGACGGCAGAACGTCGGCTCCGTCGCCGGAGTTCAGGATCGCTTCAACAGTGGCGCGAAGTGAAACATCAGGTTCAGCGGCGACGGGATAGTCGATGCCGAGCCTCTTGATGAATCCTCGCAGATCGTCGGCAGGATCTTCGGGATCCCCGGCGAAGCCGACGAAGGAAACGTTTTCGGTTTCGAACTCTTTGCTCATCACTTTAAGCAGCGGCTGATGTTTCGCGCACGAAACGCACCAGCTTGCCATCGTGGTCAGCACGACAAGTTTCGGTTCTTCGGCTCGAAGGTCGCTGCCGGAAATCGCGGCGGCCGCAGCGAGCTGTCCCGGCAGCAGAGTCGGGAGCGTGTCGCCATTCTGATCTCCGAAGGTCGGCTTCTCTGATGGAGAAACGGCAGGAACCACCCTGCGGTAGTCAGTGATCGTAATTCCCGCCGCGTCGCTGTCTTTTTGAGTTGGCGACCGATCGTCTGCAGCGGGACGTTCAAAAAGGATCATCAGCTTGCCGGCTGTCAGGTTTGAAAATCGTTGTTGCAATCCCGAAGGCCAGGTAACGGACAGCTGATCAACCGTCGTGGCGTCTCCCAGGCCGATCAGCATCGTCGCAGAATTCTGTCCGGCAAATCCCTGACCGCAATAATGCTCGCGAGTAATCCGATGCCCTCCTGCCTGCACAACGACACGCGTTCCAAAACCGTTGCGGCTGGAAAACTCCGACGAAGCTTCTGCCGAATCGTTGCCGCCGACAAACCTCAGCGCGATAAAGTTGCCACCTTTCGAGTCAACGATTCCGGTTTCGTTTCGGTAAAGCTGGAACAGCGGGCGGTTGCTGTTGACGACGGCCAGGTCCTGTCGCCCGTCGCGGTCCATGTCCAGCCAGACAGAGACTCGACCGTCCGACGGTGAGTCCACACCGGAGATGCCTGACACGTCAAGGAAGCTCTCGCCGTGACTGCTCAGGAAGAGGTGATTTCGTTCGCTGCCGCTGAACGGGTGAGTGATGTTGGAAAGATCTTTTTCGTCTTCCTGCCAGCTTTGTTTTTCTTCCTCTGTCGCAAATTTTTCACCGAGTTGCATGCTTCCGTTAAAGTCCTTACGCACGACCGTGCGCCACCAGAGGCTTCACAAATCGACCTGCACGGCGACTTCCGGCGGAGCCGAGTAGTAGCCGCTCAGCGCGTGCACATCGAGCCAGCCGTCATTGTCGAAATCGACGAACTGACCGGACCATGACCACCCGGCTTTCTCGACCTGCAGTGCCGACTCTTCCAGTCCGGAGACCTTTTCGAAACGTGCCTCCGAGTTGTGAAACAGCGAGTTGCCGCGTGCCATCAGTGCGAAACGATCGTCGATATTTTTAAGTGATCCGGTGATTCGCCGGCCGGCCTTGCTGAACATGTTGGAGACGTACAGGTCGGCGCGGCCATCGTTGTCGTAGTCGCCCCACGAGGCTCCCATACCGAAGCCGATGTCCGTCGTGCCGGATTCTTTCGCCACGTCGACGAAGCCGGCATCACCGTCGTTTCTCATCAGCGAGTTCACGGCGAAGTCGTTGGCGATGTAAAGGTCGGGGTCGCCGTCCTGGTCGTAGTCGCTCCACGACCCCTGGTAAGTGTGCCGCCAGGCAGCGACCTGGTTGTTTTCAGGAGCGGTTTCAAATCGCCCGCCACGATTGACCAGCAACAGATTCGGCGGTCCAAAGTTGTTGAGGTAGCGATGGTTGTCGCGGTTCGACAATCGGCGCTGAAGCTCGACGGCGCTTGCTTCGGGAAGAAAGTCAGTCAGCACTCCGGGAGCGTCTGGGTTCTTCAGCGGCGGCCCGCGATCTCGGCTTTCGTCTTCCAGCATGTTGGCCGCGTAAGTTGAAAGGTAGACGTCCAGCAGCCCGTCGCCGTTGTAGTCGGCGGCAGAAACGGAAGTCACCAGCGCGGGGAGATCGCCGTCGACCAGTGATTGTGATCGGTCGACGAAGTGTCCGTTTTCATTTTCGAAATACTGACTCGGAACGAGCGTGCGACCGAGCATGAGGTCGTCGTCGCCGTCGTTATCGAAGTCAGCGAACAGGGCGCTGGAGCAGTGGCTGTCGATGTCCAGGCCGTACTGTGCGGCGACGTCTTCGAAGTATCCGCCTTTGTTATGCAGAAGGATGTTCTTCCCCCAGCGAGCCATGACGTAAATGTCGTCGAGGCCGTCCTGATCGATATCGACGACCGAGAGCGACGGGTGCCGGTCCTGGGACACGACCGAAAAGTACGGGTGCGGACCTTCCCATTCTTCGTGCTGCGACAGTGCCTCGTAGCGGCTGAGGATGTGCCGCTCGTGAATGCTGTCTCGCAGCCGGCTTCGCAGTTCCGCATCCGGAACTGCTGCATCGAGCGTCTCGGTGAAGAATGTCTGCTCCGCAAGAATCGTTTCAAGACTCGTTTGCGTCCATTCGACGATTTGCCACTGGTCGGCTGCCGAAAACTTTTTATCAGATGCCGCGCCTTCTTTACTGGCTTTTACGGGAGCGTCGATCGAAGATTCGGAAGCTTCAGGATTCGGACGCCAGCTCAAGATCTGGTCGGCCTTCACCAGAATCAGATGTCCGGATTTGTCGCGAGCAAGCCCCTCGAAGGCAACGTCCGAGTGGAGCAGGTCCGGGTCGACATCGTCGAAATGGCTTCGTACGAACTTGAAGCCAGCTCGTTCGAAGTAGTCGACAGACTTGAACAACGCACGCCACAGTGAAAGCTCCTTCCGAGGCGTCTTCGACTGGGCGCCGACAATGGCCCAGGAAAACTTGCGGAGCTGAAGCGCGGGGAGATTCTTTTTTTCGTGCGGCGCTTCGTCGGAAAGATCAACGACCGTCGCGTTCGCAGCGAACAGTTCAACGCCGAGCGTATCGGGCAGCGAGAGATTCAAAACGCTGGTGTTGAGAATCTCTTTCAGACGCGGCGTCAGATCGAGAATCAACCCTTCGCTTTCCATCAGCCGGTTGTCAGTCTGCGTGGTGACCGGCGGGTCGAGTTCCTGCGTGATCCAGCGCCGCGCCGCTTCGCCAGCCCCGACAACAAGAATGCCGAGCAGCAGGACGATCGGAAGCCGATTTGGTTTCGGTACTGTCTCGGCTTCGGTTTTCGAGGACGAAGATTCTGTCATGGCTTGCGTCGAAATGTGAGGCTACAGGCAGGAACAGGCTCTGCACCGTTCCAGCAAGGAAGACTTGAGCGAATGCCGAAACGGCGCGGAACTCGTTCCAGCCTACACATTGAGCCCAGCGAAGGCGAAGCATCGCGTGCCGACTCCTGAGAACAGGGGACGCGTCAGCATCCTGTCTCAACAGCAGTCTGACGCGATCTCTCGCGGCCACTCAAATCAACATATCGAGTTGCGTTGATCATATCAGAGGTCGCCGATACGATCGTGACGTCGAGTTTCCCAGTAGTATCCAGTGTGGAGGGAGCCATGCCGCGGGGCCGTGTTCAGAAATCTGAACCATTAACCGGACACGCACTGCGAAACGCAAATTTGCGTCAGCGATCGCTGAAACGGTCCATGAACGCTCCACCACTTGCGCGAAAAGCGGTGGAAGTTCGCGTTTCCGACCTCGGCATGACGCGAATCGAACTGTCGCGAAGATCGGGGATCAGCCGCGGAGCATTGCGGGATCTGGAACTGGGCATTCACACGCCAACCCGGAACACGCTCGAACGATTCATCGAATTCAGCGACAAGGCTGGAGTCTCCGAAGAGCGTCTGGACGAGCTGCGTGACCTGTATGCTGGCCCTGCGGACTCGATGGAAAACGTGATCGCGAGGCTGGAGCTGAAGGCGGGTTCGTCGCCTCGCCTCGCCAGGAAAGTCGGCGTCAGCGCGGCGACCTTGTGGGAATATCGTCGCGGCAATTTCCCCGTCCCACACGAAATCCTGAAGAAGATGTGCGAGACGCTGAAGGTCGACTTCGAGCAGGTCGAACCTGTCTGGCAGAACTCCGAACGCGACCGGTTTCGACAACGAGGCTATCCGGAATCGATGGCTGAATTCTGCATGTTGAGGCTGCGAGCCGGGCATGCAGAATCGGATCTGCTGGAGCTGGGACTCGGCACGGCGCAACTTCGACGTTTGTGCTACCTCGAACTGCTACCATGGGCACGCATTGCCAGCGTTGCCAGAGCCATGTGTCGCAACGACGCCGAGTTGCGGCATCTGCGAGAGCTTTGGCAGGAAGACTATCGCCGACAGAAGGACGAAGGGCTGCACGCGTTTGGCTTGCGGCTCAAGAAGATGCGCGAGCAGCAGGGCATCACTCGGCGGGAAATGTCCGATCTGTTTCTGGTCGGCGGTAAAAAGCCAGCTCGGATCATCAAACATATCGAAGAGGACGGCCACTATTCTCAGCAGGCATTTCCTGCCGGCCTGATCGAGCTGCTGGCAGACTCTCTGTTTGCGTCCGAGGAGAATTCTCAACCTGAATCTGATCCGGAGTCCTCACGAAATGGGCATGCGAAGACTCTGAATAACGGAACCTTGCAACCTTCCAG
>JADHNX010000436.1 GCA_016779365.1 Planctomycetaceae bacterium | reverse complement strand
ATGCCGACTACGGAAACTACAAACTCTTCCCGCAGGAAAAATTTGCGGCATTCGAGCCGCCGGCGCCGACCATTCCCAACTCGATCGGCCACCACGCTGAATGGATCAAGGCGTGCAAAGATGGCTCGCCGACGACATGTAACTTCGACTACTCGGGCGCGTTGACCGAGTCCGTTCTGCTGGGCAACGTCGCTTACCGCAGCGGCAAGGCTCTGGAATGGGACGCGGTCAATCTGAAAGTGACTAACACTTCCGAAGCGGACAAGTATCTCCGCAAGGAATACCGCAAAGGCTGGGAAGTCTCCCGAAACGCGTAAATCTGAGCGGCGGAAAGCAACCTGAACGAGCACAATGTCGGCATTGTGCTCGTTTTCTTTTTATTAAAGCCTGATTGCGGTCGGGTAGTTCCGCCCTGTGGAATATTGTGGCATCTTACGGTTAAGGTTGAAGCGACACTTTGAAGTCAGTTTTAAGGTCCTTCATCCTTGTGTCAGCTCAGACGGAGAACCCATGTTTCGCTTGACGATTACTATAAGTCTCATTCTGGCCGCCTCGTTGCAAGTGTTTGCCGAGGAAACCTTTGTGACGATCCACAAGGTTACTGGAAATCGACTGACTGTCTCGAAGGCCCAACCGGCTGGGCGAGGTGGTTCTCAAGTTTCGGATGCAGGTCAGCAAGGTTCATCATCGCGGCGAGGCAGAGGGCGTTTCGCTGGTAGCAATAACGCAGGTGCCGTTCAACAGATTGTCGTCACGATTTCTTCGTCAGCAAAGATTACGTCCGGCATGAGAGAACGTCGAACTTTTGAGTTTCGTGCAGGAGCAGAGCTGGCAGGCGGCTTAAAGAACCGCATTTTCCAGAAGATGACGAAGCCATTGTCGGCTCGAATTGTGACGATGGGAGACCGGATCACCGAAGTCAATGTCATCACCGACGAAACCGACATTAACCAGTCCAATACCAATGACAGCGGCAAAACGGTGATCGCGATTCGCCCGAAGCGACCGCCCATGAAACGCAAGTGACTCGTACGTTTTCGAGTCTGCAGGTGCACCTCGCTCAACAATCAATTCAGGATTACTTAGAGTCGACCGTCATGTTGCTGCGAGCCCTCATCCCAATCTTCATACTGGTTGCCACTTCGCAAGCCGTACCCGCTCAGTCGACCGGAGTGAAGTTCTTCGAAGAGAAGATCCGGCCAGTGCTGGTTGAGCATTGTTACGAGTGTCACTCATCGGAATCCGGCAAGACGCGAGGCGGTCTGAAGGTTGATTCTCGAGACGCCCTGCTTCGAGGCGGGGACACCGGGCCGGCGATTGTTGCAAAGTCGTTGAGCAAGAGCGTGCTGTTTCAATCTCTGCTCTACGTCGATGATGCTGACTATCAGATGCCTCCGAAAGGCCGACTGCCAGACTCGGTGATCGACGACTTTCGACGATGGATTCTGATGGGAGCCCCCGACCCTCGAGTCACCAAGGTCAGTCCCAAGGTCGAGACTGAAATCGACATTGAAAAAGGCCGGCAGTTCTGGGCGTATCAGCCGTTGAAAAAAGTTAGCCCGCCGGTTTCAGAAAATTCAGACTGGGCCAGGACATCGATCGACCGGTTCGTTGTTGCCAGTCTTGATGAGCAGGGGCTTTCGCCAGCCAACGACGCGACTTCTAGAATACTCATTCGTCGGTTGTTTTTTACTATCACCGGCTTGCCACCCGCGCCAAACGAAATGATGGACTGGTCCGAGAAACTCAACCGGGCAACGTCAGAGACGGCTCGGCAGAACGCAATTTCTGAACTGGTTGATGAGCTGCTCGCCTCACCTCGATACGGCGAGCGGTGGGGACGGCACTGGCTGGACGTAGCTCGTTTTGCTGAATCAACCGGCGGAGATCAGAACAACATTTTTCAGCACGCCTGGCGGTATCGCGACTACGTCATCGACGTATTTAATGAGGACAAGCCGTTCGACCAGTTTGTCCGGGAACAGATTGCCGGTGACCTGCTGCCGATCGAAAACGACTTTGAATGGGCCAACAATGTCATTGCGACGGGATTCCTGGCGGTCGGTGCAAAGGTGGTAGGAGAAGAAGATCAACAGAAATTCTTCGCTGACCTGGTCGACGAGCAGATCGACACAACGACTCGTGCGTTTCTGGCAACATCAGTTGCCTGTGCACGTTGCCACGATCACAAGTTTGATGCAATCCCTCAAGAAGACTACTACGCCCTCGCCGGAATTTTTCGATCGACAACGACTCATTATGGGCTGATCAAAGCACAGGCCCGACAATCGACAACGTTGCTTGACCTGACCGACCTTGGCCCTTCGCCGGGAGCCCCGACTCTGTCGCCGGAAGAGCTGGCTGCATTGATCAAGGCGCGTGATGACGCACGACGAACCGTCGAAGAGGCGATGCAGAAAATCAGGTCCGGTGAAAATGTCTTCCGAGGAACGCTACGGCGGATTCGCTCGGAGCGGGACGAGACCGAAGCCGCGTTGCAGGCTTATCAGGAAAACGGTGAACCTCGAGTTTTCGCAATGGGAACGCAGGATCGAGACTTTCCACTGCCAACTCGGTTGCTGTTGCGAGGTGAAATCGACAAACCAGCTCAGCAGGTCGCGCCAGGCGTGCTGCAGGTTTTGTCGCCGCCGAGGCGGAGTTCGTTTTCGTCGAAAGTGCGTGGCAGCGGTCGTGTCGAACTTTCCGAGTGGATTGCCAGTGCTGACAACCCGCTGACCGCTCGGGTGATCGCCAACCGAGTCTGGTACTGGATGTTTGGCCGAGGCATCGTGCGAACAGTCGACGATTTTGGACAAGCCGGTGACGCCCCCACGCACCCGGAATTGCTCGACTATCTTGCCACACGCTTGATTGAGAATGGCTGGTCGATCAAGTCGATCATTCGCGAAATCGCGATGACGCGCACGTGGCAAATGTCTTCTGACTTCAACGAGCAGAACTTCGAGATCGATCCGGACAATCGATTTCTCTGGCGGGCCAGCAAACGTCGACTGGAAGCGGAAGTTGTTCGTGACGCCATGCTGGCCGTTTCGGGGCTGCTTGACCTGAAACGACCGCTCGGCACATACCTTGGTTCGGTTGGTGAAGGTGGTGTCGGACAGAATATTTTCGAACCGGTCATCCGCGCGATTTCGACGAACACTCGCTCTGTTTACCTGCCGCGAGTTCGCAATGTGCTGCCTGAGATGCTGGAAATTTTCGACGCTCCCGACGCAAGTCTGGTCACTGGAACACGGGAAACAACTTCAAGCCCGCTGCAATCGCTTTATCTGATGAATAACGAGTTCGTGCAGAGACAGGCCGGGGCACTTTCGCATCGAGTTTCGGAACAACCAGCAAACGATCGAACTGGTTTCGCATATCTGCTGATAATCGGACGCGAGCCGACCGACTCTGAATTGCAACTCGCAACGACTTTTATGAACCGTATTGCTGACTCAGCTCATGACGGAAATCAGAAGCTGACGGCGTTCTGTCAGGCACTGCTCTGCACGGCAGAATTCAGCTCGATCGATTAGTTGATACCTGGCTTTGTACCGAGACGGCAGGAAACGGAAATGAAACCAGAGTTTTGTCAGCATACGATGAACCCGCTTTCGCGCAGAGAGGCTCTCGCAAGTCTCTCTGCGGGGTTTGGGTTCCTTGCGTTTGCCGGTCTGACATCAGCGCAGCCTGCCGATGCAAGCAAGACTTCGGCGTTGGCTCCACGGAAGCCGGACTTCGAAGCCAGGGCCAAACGGGTAATCTTTCTCTGCATGCGCGGAGGTCCGTCGCACGTGGACACACTGGATTACAAACCGCGACTGAAGCAGGACCACGAACGCCCTTCGAGTTATGGCACACCGTGGATGGGTTCTCCGTGGGAATTCAAGCAGCACGGCGATAGTGGTTTATGGATTTCGGAACTTCTGCCGAACATCGCCGACCACGCTGACGAGTTGTGCCTGCTACGGGGGATGCACTGTGACCAGCCCGCTCATGCGCAGGCGATGATTCAAATGCACACGGGCAACTTTCAGTTTGTTCGCCCTTCGGTGGGAGCGTGGTCGCTGTACGGCCTGGGGACTGAAAATCAGAACCTGCCAGGGTTCATCTCGATCAATCCACCGACGGCGACTGGCGGTGCTCAGAATTACGGAAGTGCGTTTCTTCCAGCCGCTTTCCAGGGCACAAAATTCACCGTACAGGATAGCAGCCAGCGAAATCGGCGCATCGACCGATTGCGTCGCGGAGAAGCCAACCCGTACGGCATCAACAACGCGGTTAACCAGCAATTTTCTAAAACGGCACAGCGGAGTCAGCTCGATCTGATCGCGGCGTTGAATCGTGAGAAGCTCCAGCGCGACCAGCACAATCCGATCATCGAAGGAGCGATCGAGAACTTTGAACTCGCCTTCCGTATGCAGGACGCCGTTCCGGAAGTCATGGACCTTTCGAGCGAGACAGAAGAAACGCTATCGCTTTATGGCATCAACGAAGATCCGACAGACGGCTTTGGTCGACAGTGCATCCTTGCTCGACGGTTTGCGGAATCTGGAGTCCGATTCATCGAACTCGGCCACGGAAGCTGGGACCAGCACAGCAACATTCAGACTGCCCTCGCCGATAATTGTGCCGAGACAGACAAACCGATCGCCGGCCTGATCGCTGACCTCAAACACCGCGACATGCTCAAAGACACTTTGATCCTGTGGGGCGGCGAGTTTGGTCGAACGCCGTATTCTGACAGCGGTACGGGGCGAGACCACAACCACAAAGGCTACACAATGTTCATGGCGGGCGGCGGCGTTAAGGGTGGTTTCAGTTACGGAGCAACGGACGAGCACGGCTACGAAGCCATCGAAGACAAGATGCACATTCACGACTGGCATGCCACCATCCTGCACCTGCTGGGGCTTGATCACGAAAGCCTGACCTACCGCTACGCTGGCCGAGAAATGCGACTAACCGATGTCGCCGGTTCGGTCGCGACGAAAATCATGGCATAGTCTGCCAGGATCAGTTGATCCAGGTTGAACTGACAGCGAATTCGGCAATCATGAAGCAGGCCCGGTTTCGTTGTGAAGCCGGGCCTGTTTCCGTTTCTTGTGTGGTCGATCTGTGAACGACTCTCTCAGCGAAATTGATCATCAGCTTGTGAATGGAGTTCTCGCTGGTAGAAGCGAGGACTGGGAAGAGCTTG
>JADHNX010000435.1 GCA_016779365.1 Planctomycetaceae bacterium | reverse complement strand
ATGTCGTACGAGTCGAACTCAAGCCGCAGCCGACCGATCTGCATGAAAAGTTTCATCCAGCTTTCGCGAAACTTCTCGTGAGCACCTTCATTCCGGAAGGCGGGATTGAGTTCAGTCTTCAGCGAATTGAACGAGTCTTCCACGCGGTTCTGACCGATCAGATCGACGGCCTTTGCGAGTTCGGGGATGTAGTTGCGGAGTTCCGGGACCGGAAACCCAGGCACGTCCTCGGCGACAGTGTCCGAGTCACCAATCTGGGCATACGCCACAGGCAACAGGCACTGAGTCATCAGGATGGCGATAAAGACTGTGACGGGTTTCATGGAAGACTCCTGCTGGTTTCACATCCGTTACATGAGCCGTTCATTCTGGCTGACGTGACGAATGAATGAAAGCTGAGGCGACCGGTCGTGAATCAGTAATGGTTTGTCGCGATGCTTCGAACTGCCCGCTAGACTGGTCGCCTTGTCGGAGACCGGTGATTCATTGTGGGAGAAAACTTCAGTGCAGTTGTCAGTCGTCAGAAAACGAATCAGCTGGCTGTTCAACGCGGCGGTTGTCCTGCTGGTGGTTGTGCTGGTGTCGGTGTGCCTGGGTTTGATCCTGTCCGGCGCTGGTGACGCAGCGGGCAGCGACGCGGTGCGAGGTTTGACCTATGTGGCTCTGACAGTGTTTGCGATCGATGTTCTGGCACTGCTCAGCCACCTGACGATCGCTGTCGTCGAGCTGGTGGAACGTGCTGAATCTGCTGATGAATCGATCGGCGATAAGACAGTATCCGATTCGAAGAGTCCTGCCTGATGCCCATCAAGTTTCGCTGTCAGCATTGTCGTCAGTTTCTGGGAATTTCCCGTTCGAAAGCTGGCGAGATTTTCGACTGCCCGACCTGCGGCTGGACGCTGCGCGTTCCCGATCTTGATGGCTCGATCAAGCCGCTGCCCAGCCCCGGCCTCGACATGGGCGACAGCAAACTGGCGAAGGCGCTCGACGAGTTGGCCTCGATCGACAATTCATCACGCGGAGAGCCGTTTCGGAGTGCTGCTCAAAGTGCGGGCGGAACCGGCGTCGAAGGCCGGGTTATTGACGATCGCAAAGGCGACGAGTCTGAAGACAACTCCTCGCAAAGCGGTAAACGTCTCGAACAGGAACCGGAATTCGGAGATGCTCTTCAGGCAGCCGGCCTTGGGACACTGCCGGAGCCGATTATTCTGCAGCCGCTGCCCGCTCCTGAACCCATCGACCTTGCACCGCGAGTCCGTGCGCGAAAACCGATTTCGCCAGACTCTGATCAGGGAGAATCAGTCGAGGGAGAAAGTGACTCGTCAAATGACGCTCGCCCTTGGCGAAGCACGGCCCAGGCGGGCAATTCATGGAAGCGCCTGCTGGCCGCTGCCGAGTTCGGCGTGACGGAAGGCGACTCGACGGACGAACCGGTGATGGAGGCGGATCCGGCTGCTGTTTCACCCTCGTCGAACGCCGCCGTCGGGCTGTACGACGACAAGTCTCAGCGGACTGGCGGGGCGAAGGTTCTGGTGCTGTCGGGGGCGCTGATCTGGGCGGCGGTTGGGATTGGCGCGGCCGTCTTCTCGATGGGATTCTGGATCGGAAGAGTCACGACATTGCCAGCCGCGCCGATGGAGTCAGCCGTTTCGCAGGAAGTCGTCACTCAGGGGCCGGAAGTTTCTCACGGGGACGCGGCACCGACTGACTCAAACGATGGACGCTCCCTGGCGTTTCGAGGTCGTATCACCTATCGAACCGCCGATGGTGACCGCAAAGCCGACCGCGGTGCTCGAGTGCTTGTCCTGCCTGTCGCGCGAAAGGGAACGGCAAAACTTTCGGTAGTCGGTTTACGAACGGGCGACCAGGACGAGGATCAGCAGTTTGCGGTCGCAGGAATTCGAACGCTGGGCGGCGATGTTTCGACAACCAACGAGAGCGGCGAATTTGAAATCCGGCTGCCGGGATCCGGGCAGTTCTATATTCTCGCCATGTCGAACTCGGTGTCGCGCGACGAAACCACCGACAACGCTGAAGTCGAACAGGCACTGGCCAACTACTTCGAACGCCCGTCTCAATTACTCGGTCGCGTGAAGCATCACTTCGAAGAAGTTCGCTATTCGGGCGACGGTGTCACTCCGTGGGACTACTCATTCACTCAGCCGTGAATTGATCGCTCGCCCGCAGGTCAGGCTCTGCCTGACCTGCCCGAAATTGTCGAACTCACCAATCATGATTACTGGGCTGAGTCCGTGGGGGCGTCCGTGGCGGAAATCGATGCCGTGGCTGCGGGAGCCGGAGCGGGAGCTTCAGGTTTTGGTTTGTAGATCATCACCAGAGCGGCTCCGACGGCGGCGAGAACCAGACCAAGGAAGAACGGAAGTTCGGGGAGCTTCTTGACCGGACTGAAGACGGTCATGGTGACGATCGTGTTGATAATCGGCGCCCCGGCAAACACCAGAGGAGCCACATAAAGGGCTCCGCCTTTACCTGCGTTCGTCGCTGCGAAGATGACGCAAAGCGCGCCGGCGGCTCCGGCGATTCCAGCAGCGACTCCCCACGAGATCGGTCCGATGTTGAAGTTCGGCGTCTGCCCTTTGGTTGTAGGGTCGTAGTTGAAGATAAAGATCAGCGCAAGCGGGATCAGAACCGCCGTCAGAAAGTAGGCGACTCCGACAAACAGAAATGCTCGCAAGCTGCTGTGGAGCTGTTCGGCAGCTCGGTGCACCGTCGGGACATAAACGCCCCACGAAATTACAGCTCCGGCGACAAAGGCCAGCACGACGGGGTTGAGAATTGCGGTTTTCGCAAGCATCGAGGCACTCCGATTTGTGCATTTATCAGGCAAAGATAGTGGCAGGCAGCAGAAAACTGCTGGGTTGACTGGAAGGTTCGCAGTGTAGTGACGTCTCGCCCGTCTCGCACGCGACCTCGAATGTCGGCTCTCGGAGTCGCCCTGGGAGGTTAATCGAGGGCGATGTTGTCAGTTGTGAACACGGACGTTCGTCTCTCTGAATTGGCGTCGGTCCGGATCAGCCTTGATTTCGGGAATTCTGAGCCTGGCGGCGAGAGAACATCTTAACTTCTCGAAATGGCTCGATATGCTTCTCGGACACCGGACGCTTTGGGTCAGCTTTTGAGGACGTTCAGCCCGGTTCCCACCTTAAAGATTCCCACCTCGTGACCATGAGGGTCGCGTTTCCACAGACGTTTGGCGATCTGCCGTTTGTCTGTCCTGCCCGACATTGCTGCATTTGAGGGATGTTGCAGCAAGTTGTCATCGCTCTCGTGGAATGGCCATTTTGAGCGTATTTTGATTTTGACGAACACTGCCTCATTCGGTGTGATGCTCCAGTTCATCGTAACACCGTGTGGACATCGCCCCTGAGGGTTGCAGATTTTCGCTCAGCTCAACTCGTTGACGTACCGGCGATGTTGTGACTGAGCACGGGTTCTGTCTTTTAGACGAAAAACGAAATTGAGGAGATTAGTCTCTTGGTAAGTGAAGTTTTGCCAAAGAAGGACGAGATTCCGCGACTGTTGCCAGCCGCGATGCTTCCGCCTTACACATACATTCCGGCCACCAGCACGCCTCACCCCATCCGGCACCCCAACGGGCACAGCCACGGTCGCAAAGGCCGAACCCCGGCAGCGCTGGATCCCGACGCCTGGCACGAAAACCGTAATTTTCTGCTGGCGATCGACCTGTTCAACTGCGGCTACTACTGGGAAGCCCACGAAGAATGGGAACGCCTGTGGCGAGCGTCCAACCCTGAATCGATCGTTGGACGATTCCTGAAAGGGCTGGTCAAGCTGTCGGCGGCAGGCGTCAAAGTCCGCGAAAAAAGCATTCACGGAGTTCGTCGTCACGCCGCATCGGCTGGAGAAGTCTTTGCGGATGTCGCTGCTGAGTCCGGCCTCGACGTTTACGCCGGTCTCCGCCTGACGCATCTTCAGTTTGCGGCTGACCGAGCGGCACAACTGCCGTACCAGGACAAGCTTAAAGCCGGCGATCCTGTGAAGGTTTTCCCGTTCGTGATCGAGCCGGAACAACTCCCACTTGGTTAGTGCATCGTCACTTTTCGCAGGTTAAGTGAAAACAGAAGCAGCCGGGTGTCCTGATTGGATGCCCGGCTGTTTTCATTTCCAGTGGATCGTGGGACCGGCACGGTATTCACAGTGAGGAGTGCGGTATTCACAGTGCAAAAAGTCGATGCATCACTGAAAGCTTGGACGTGACAAAACAAAAAGGGCCGCCGCAAGTTCAAAGTGCGAGGGCTTCGACGTTGAACTCACGGCGTCCAGAGGGCACAACTCTTATCAGGCAAGTGTGACACCCGCTTGGAGAATTCTGTGGAATCATTCAAAATCGCAGCCGTCAGCATGAACAGCCCTTTCGATGAACTCGAAAGCGTGTTTAAGAAAATGGACGCATACTGCCAGGAAGCTGCTGCTTCAGGTGTTCGGCTCGTCCTGTTTCCGGAATTACTGATTCATTCACACTGCAACCCGAAAACCTGGGAACTGGCTGAGCCAGTGCCTGAAGGGCCGAGCGTTCGTCGCTGCATCGAACTTGCAAAGAAGCACAAGGTTGTGCTGTCGGTCGGGATTTCTGAGAAGCCGCGAGACATCGTCTTCAATACTCAGTTTCTGGTTGGCCCCGATGGGTACATCGGAAAGCAGCGTAAAATTCACATGTCTCGCGATGAGACGCTTTACTACAAGGGCGGACGCGAGATTGACGTTCACGACCTCGGTTTCTGCAAGGTCGGGACGATCATCTGTTACGACAATCAGTTTCCGGAAGTCTCCAGGATTCTTGCCCTGAAGGGAGCCGACGTTCTGCTGATGCCTCACGCGGCGAGAATCAGAATGTGGGACGAAACTCCAGAATCTGCGGCCGCCGCACGTCAGCACTCGATCGACTTTTTTACATCCTGCTACGCGATGCGTGCTCGCGAAAACGCCTGCTTCGCCGTGCTGGCAAACATGGCTGGCAGAGCGGGGCAACTCGACACCTATCCTGCCGATTCGCCGGCACAGCCGCATCACTGTGGCGGCGGGATCGTCTTTGCGCCGGATGGCGAAGTTCTGGCGTCGACGCAACGCGACGAAATTCGCGACGAGATGATTATCTGCGAACTGGACTCCAGCCGGCTGGCTGCTGAACGAAGCCTGCCGAACTACACGCTGAGAACTCGGCGTCCGGA
>JADHNX010000434.1 GCA_016779365.1 Planctomycetaceae bacterium | reverse complement strand
CCCCACATGATAAGGACGTCGCACGCATCGAGATCGTCGTAGCAGCCTGCTGGTTCATCCACTCCGTACGTCGCCAGAAAACCTGTCACGGCTGAAGCCATACACAACCGGGCGTTGGGGTCGATGTGGTTGTTCGACAGCCCGCCCTTCATGAACTTCTGAGCCGCGTAACCTTCCGGAATGGTCCACTGACCTGAACCATAAAACGCGAATCGATCGGGAGCGGCTTCAATTCGGTCAGCAATTGTGCGGATTGCCTCTTCCCAGGAGATCTCACGATATCGATCCCCGTCGCGAAGGAGTGGCTTTGTTAGACGGTCTTTTCCATAGAGCGCCGAGCCGACGTGATATCCTTTAACGCAGAGAAGCCCTTTGTTGACTTCCGCGTTTTTGTCGCCCGCCACCGCAACGACCTTGCCGCCCTGGACACCAACCTGCACATGGCATCCCGTTCCGCAAAAACGACACGGAGCCTTCGCCCACTGAACTCCTTGCGCAGGTTCGTCCGCAAGAACCGGAAGCGTGTAATCGGACCCGCCGACAACGGAAGCAGCCGCTGCCATGGCCGCAGTCTTGATAAACTGCCGACGCTGAATAGCCTCGGTCAGTGGTTGCAATTCACCGTTCATGAGTGATTCATCTTTCCTGAATGTGTCGCCGCAGGACTTGCTGACTCGTCTTCGAAGTGGACGAACACGACATCGACAAACGCCACGCCTCGGCACTCCTGCAGTCGTTTTGTTGTTTCCTCAAGAGCGTCTGGAACGGGCGAATCGATGGTGATTGGGACACGACGGGCACCCTTGCCGACAACTCCAATCTCGATGCCTGGCTCGTTGCGGAACTCGTCGACGATGTGCTGAACATCGCCGACGAGGCTGTCGAGTGTGGCAACTACGCTGGCAATCATTTTCTGGCCTCAATGGATCGATTGGTTGAGCAGGACGTCGTGGCTGGTAAAGCACCGATTTTCAATCGGCTGGGGCGATGATCGTGGCCGCACTCTGTTCACTCGAAAATACTGTCGCGATGAGCTTCAGCAGCACGGTGAGTAACAGAAATCCGAATGCCCAGATTCCGGCGGTGACTTTCCATTCCACAAGGCTCGGCGTGTACTCGACAATCTCGTGAAGCGTTGACGGGATGAATCCCGGAATGATCAGGCCCATACCCTTCTCGATCCAGATGCCAACAATGCACAACACACACGCAGCAATTCGGACAGTGCTGCGATCAAGAGCCGAGGGCATGAAGAACAGAATCGTGCCGACCAGGTTGAAGGCGATCGCTGTCCAGATCCACGGGACAAGTCCGTAGTGACCGTGACTGCCGAAGAACAGATATCTGGCTGATGCACCGTGCGCTCCGCCTGTGTAGAACAGTGTGAACATTTCACTGGCAAGCATCACAAGGTTGATGGTCATCGCGACACGAATGATCTGAATCAAAGTGCGGGCCGGGCCGGGAGGAGCCGAGTACCCAGTAGTGATTCGCAGAATTCTCATCACCAGGATGATAAATGCCGGACCACTGACAAACGCAGAGGCCAGGAATCTCGGCCCAAGTAAAGCAGTATTCCAGAAAGAGCGGCCTCCGAGTCCGCAATAAAGAAACGCAGTGACGGTGTGAATGCTGATGGCCCAGATGATCGAAAGAAATACAAACGGGACATACCACCTCGGGTTCGGCTTGCGACCGAGGTATCTCATGTAGAGCAGATAGCCGACGATATGCAGGTTGATCAGCAGGTAGCCGTTCAGGACGATCACGTCCCACGTCAGCATGGAGACCGGCCAGTTCAAGCGGCCAATTACTGGTATGAGATGCCAGAAACGGTCCGGTCGCCCAAGATCAACAACGACACTCAGTGTTGACATCACAATCGCGGCGACGGCGACGGCTTCGCCAACGATCACGATTTTGTGCATTTCCTCGTCGTCGTACAGGTAGGCAGGAATGACCATCATCACACCGCCAGCGGCGAGGCCGACGCAGAATGTGAAGTTGGCGATGTAAAGGCCCCAACTGACGTGGTCGGTCATGTTGGTAACGATCATTCCTTCCGCGACTTGATTTGCCCACGCATTTGCGCCGACAAGAGAAATCGCAGTCAGCACGAACATCCAGACGTAAAATCCCAGGCCACCGTTTGTGGCTTCACCCAACCCCCACCAGAGAAAACGCGGGTAGCTGCGGACCGAGTCTGCAGGTTCAGTGCCTGTGTGATTTTGTGCGATGATCGACGACATGATTTACGAATCGAAAAAGTAAAAGAAATTAGGTTGCGTACCGAGTTCTTCTTTCAGCACGAAGACGCGTTTGTTCTTGAGAACCCAGTTGATGTCCGAATCGGGGGCGTTCAAGTCACCAAAGACTCGCGCCCCGGTCGAGCAGGCTTCCAGACAGGCCGGTGCTCGGCCTTCACGTGTTCGATGCAGGCAGAAGTGACACTTTTCCATCACCCCTTGAGGGCGAATCCGGTTCGACAGGTAGCCCTGATCCGGATTGACCTCGTCTGTCGGAATCTCAGGCTGTTCCCAGTTGAATCGCCTCGCGTGATACGGACAGGCCGCTTCGCAATAGCGGCACCCGATGCACCAGTTGTAATCGACCACGACAATGCCATCGTCTTCCTGCCAGGTCGCTTCGATCGGGCACGCCGATACGCACGGCGGGTTTTCGCACTGCTGACACTGCACCGGCATGTAAAACTTGTCGTCCTGTGGAACGGTGTGGTCATAGGTGGTTGTCCCGTGTTCCATGTCCATCGAACCCTTGGACATTTCCAGCACGCGGATATACGACTGGTCGACACCTCGATGGTGGTTGTTCTCCCGGTTGCAGGCTTCCATGCAGGCACCGTTGCCATTGCACTTGCTGAGGTTGATGGCGTAACCAAACCGAACTCCCGGAATCGGTTTCGGGTCGGAAATCGTGACCTCCGCGCCGTAGGCGTCTTTGGCTTCGGCCTCCAGTCTCTGGAAGACTTTTTGCTTGTCGTTGTCCGAGAGTTCCTTGTAGTGCTGCTGCAGAAATTCATCGACCGAAACGTTCTCGGGAATGCTCCACAGTGGTGAAATCGCTTTGCCGAACGCCGCCAGACCGAGCGCTGCTCCAGCAGTCTTCAGCGCCGTTCGTCGAGTCGAAGGCTGATCCACAACCGGCAGGAACCAATCCTTATCTGTGTCGGCCTGTCTCTCTGGCGAGGAGTTGTCATCGGCAATCAATGCTTGGTCCTCGGCTGTTCGAGAAAACGATCCTTCGGCTTAAACGTCGGTCGCATCTTTGGGAATTGCGGAGCATGGGGATTGTGGCAATCGATGCAGTTGTTCTTCGTTCGTGGTCCGCGAGTTAAATCCCAATACCCGTTCATTCCGCCGTGTGCCCCATGCTCGTAGGCCTTCATCTGGGGGCCGTGGCACTGAGCACAGAGCTTCATGACGTCCGGAAACTCAACTCGACTTCCGTCCGCCAATCGCAATGTGTCGTAGTCGCGTTCGTTATGACACGACAGGCAACTGACTGAGCCGTGAGAGAACACCGTGCCGCCGTGAAATTCGTCGAGGTCTTTGACAGTCCTGTTGTTGTGGTTCGGAGGGCGAGTTGTGTGGCAAGTTACGCAGGCGATTGTCACTTCGGTTCCGTCGGCATTCTTCAGCCCAGTGATAACGCGCGGTGGACCCTGGGGTTTGCGAATCGAGACTGCAAACTTTGGCGAGACCACACTCGGCAAGTCGGTTGTTTCAGAAGGGCGAGGCTCTGTCCGAGCCGTTGACAATGAATCGTCAGCCCCATGCCCATTTCCGAGCAACAGATAACTAATCGCCGCTGCGGTGACCGTCGTGAGCACGATGGCTCGTACCCGGTCGGATCTGTCCCATCTCGACACTCGCCCGCCGCCTTGCTCTTTTGCCACGCCTGGTGATGGTTGCTGAGAAAATTGCACGGTCGAAACCGCTTTCCTGGTAAACGTCAGATGTTCTGGTCCTGGCAATCGATTTTTCAGTTCGCCTGCCAGCGTCACACCACAAACTGAAAGTCAAATTCAAATCAGTAGCCGGCAACCATCAGAGCAACTCCGCCGGCCAGAACCTGTCTCCACGCAGTTTCGGTTTCGTCATTCGCTGCGGGATCGTGCTCTCGAATCGTCTCCATCAGGGAGTCAATCCAGTGCGGGTAGTACTCGGGAAGAACTCCCAGGCGGGATCGCGAATGGCTTTTCGCCAATCGTTGCAGTTCGGCTTCAGCTTTCGAATCTCCATTGGCATATTCAATTAAATCTTTAATGCCTTCTCTGATGAGATCGTTTTGTTTCTGCATACCGACCTGAGCAAACATGGTTCCGACCTGGGGCAACCGAACGCCGAGTCTGAAGTAAAAGGCGTCGAAGAACTCGGAAGAGTCAGCACAGCAACGAACGAAGCTCGGACGAACGACGTCTTCAATAAGTGCAGACAAACTGTTCCGGGAAATTCCTGGCGTTGCTGAGGCCGCTTCAGCCCGGGACATGGTGATACTTTCAGGATTCATTCACGAATGGCTCGTCTGGCAGCTGTTCCGACCAGCAGAAGATGATCTCGATTCAGATTTCTGCACCGAGAGCCATCGTTCTTTCAGACGCGTTCCCATCGATTGTTGGCAGATCGTGTGCCAAACTCTCGCTCCGTGATTCTGGGCGGCGGGCATTGCCGAAACCGCACTACTGTCAGGTTAGTATGTGCGGTGAAGCACGCTGTGGATGAATCGTCGCGCTTTGGCTGGCAGTGCTTCTTGTGTCTCACGGGGGAAATGCCGGCTCGATCGTCAACGCATTCGCTGGAATGAGTTGGCATGTGGCCGCCGACCATCGGGAGTCTCAATCAGGAATCCTGCAACTGTTTGAGCGTCACGTCAGATTCTGCATCGTGTCGATCAGCCACCGGGTAACGACATCAAAGCTGCAAAACTCGTCGTTACCTCTTTGAGAGAATCTGTCGGATCAGGCCGGATTCATCCGGGTGCGGGTCAATCGGCGATTGCTTCTGTCGCGAAGGCGGCTTCCGCAGTGACGATGGTTCGCGCGATGTCGACCAGCTTCTCGTTGCGATCGTTGGACAACTTCCGCAGTCGCAGGAACGCGTCTTTCTCAGAAACTCCGCCGCGATCCATGATGATGCCTTTGGCCCGCTCGATGATTTTCCGGTCTTCGAGTGTCTGTCGCAGGTTGTCAGCCTGTT
>JADHNX010000433.1 GCA_016779365.1 Planctomycetaceae bacterium | reverse complement strand
AGTGTGTGGGCGAAAAAAGGCTCACGGCTCACCGCGATCCGGCAAACTGAGAATCAATACCTGTGGGTCATCGGAGCCGTCTGCCCTCGGACCGGGCACGCCGAAGGCCTGATCAGTCCGCCACTGAATACGGAAAATCATCAACCTGTTCCTGGCTCAGTTCTCACGCACGCTTTCGCCTGACGAACACGCCGTGATGATCTGGGACGGAGCCGGTTTTCACCGCAGCCACTCGTTGTCGATTCCCGACAACATCACGCTGGTCCAACTGCCGCCGTACAGTCCAGAGCTGGCGCCCCACCGGACGCTCCCATCGAAACTCTGTGGCACTATCTCAAGAGCCACCACTGGAGCAATCGAGCTTACGACAACTACGACGCCCTTGAGGAAGTTGCCATGACCGCCTGGAAACAATCCGTCCTCGACACCGAACTCATGAAAACCGTCTGCAACGCTCCCTATCTCAAAACTCGCTGATTCAAGCTGCGATGCGTATCAGGTGGCCTCTTCCGTCGGAGCCTCGGCGTTTGCGGTAGCCACCGTGACGCAGTAACGATCGGAAATGACCACGATTTTCGCACGTTTCCAGCCAGCGATAGATCGTCTGGTACGACACTCGTCGCGCACGCGTCTGTGGGTGATCACGTTTCATCCGACCGCTGATCTATTCCGGAGACCACTCCTGCGACAACCCCGTGCGAACCGACTCGTTGATGAAAGGATCGTCCATCTTTCGGATCAGTGGACGATTGCGACGGCGGCGGGTTGTCTGCTCCTGAGCGGCCACCGCGCGATAGCCGGACGAGTCCTCGTTGCGGCGAAGTTCGCGACCGATCGTCGATGGCGAACGCCTCAGACGTTCCGCGATCGCTGACGCACGGGCTCCGGAATAATGCATCTGAGAGGTGACTTCGCGTTTTTCAAGAGTCAGCTGGTGGTAGGGCATCGCAGGTTCTCCGTTGGACAGTCGACTTGTTGCATCAACTATCCAACTCCCTGCGGTGCCCGCTTTCCGGCAGCAACCGCCCTTCGCCGTCGCCGCACAACTGCTCCATGGCGATGGCGAAGGGCGGAAGAGGCGAACTCCCCTTTTGTCCGAACCTGAGCTGAAGTCAATCCAATTGCACTTCAGATGGAAATGCGCCGTTCTCACGCACAGGAGTAAAAGCGACCACATCGATAAATACGATGATTCGCATCGTCACTTTCGCCGTGGCAACTACAGCTTTGATCCGTACAAACACTGCACAAGATGGTGGTACGCCTCATTGAGGTCGTAACTGCTGAAGCCCCTCAAACACTAAACCCCAAAGCACGAATCTGCATCACCGGTCTTTGAGATACAGGAGGCTGTTATGAAATCGGAACGTCCACTTCTAGTTCTTCGCCCAGACGGCTCGATTGATTCTCTGGTCGCGGCGCTTCGACGCCTCAACGTTTCGAAGCGGTTCAACGGGCGGATCATCGTTGAAGCTCGAGCTGTCGGCAGCCCCGCCCTGGAGCGAAAACTGCTGTCATGGGATTGCCACGATGAACACGTCGCGTCGGCTCATCAGGCAGCTCAGCGACTGACGGAACGGCTCATGGAATACTCGATGCGGATCGGCATCGAGGTACGGACCCGGCTGACGGCTGATGAGGTCTCAACGGCAGCGAAAAAACACAAGGCCGACATGGTCATCATTTCGCGATCGATTCCCGAGTCCCGGCTGTCTGGCATCGTGCCACCGTTCGAATCGCGAGTGTGCCGACTGGCTCCCTGCCCCGTGTGGTGTGCCAGCAATCGCCCGGTCGGTCCAATCGTTGCCGTGGCCGTCGACCCAGACGCCTCGACCGACGAGGAGCGATTGCACAATGCGAGGCTCGTCCAGCACGCGGCCCGGCTTGCTTTGTCCGCCACCGGTTCGGCGGAGTTACAGCTCATCGGAGCGTGGAGCATTTTTGGTCTGACTCCGAGCTGGTGGCGGCGACGTGATGCAGCCACGTCGGAACTGATCCGGCGGACACGGCAGACGGCTCAGAAAGAGCTGCATGATCTGGCCGATCGGGTTTATCGTTCGGACCTGACCGTGCGGACGCAGTTGATCGAAGGCGCGGCCCCGGTCGCGATCCAGAAAGCTCTGGAGGAGACCAATTCTTCGTTGGTTGTAATCGGAAATAGGCAACGGAGTGGAGTCCAGCACGCACTGCACGCCAACACCGTCGAGTCTGTCCTGAAGCGGGCTTCCTGCTCGGTTCTGAGTGTCATTCAGGAAGAACTCGACGAGTGGAGCCTGATCAATCCGGAGATCAAACAGCCTGCTGAACGATCGAGCGTCAACGCGGTCGCCTGAACGATCGAGAATTTGAGCGTCTCAATGTCGAGGTGCGAAATCAACACTCTTCATTCTGCTTTTCTCGGAGTAAGTCATGCGAGTTAACATTCATGCTTCTAAAGTCGAACTGAGTCCAACGATCGAAGAGTACGTCGAACGACGTCTGCTCTTCGCACTGGGGCGATTCGCCGACGTCACTCGAACCGTCGATGTGACCCTTTCTGATATAAACGGGCCGAAAGGTGGCCAGGACAAACTTTGTCGGATGCGAGTCAAACTGAATCGGCAGTCGAAGCCCGTCATCGCCGATGTTCTTCACGAAGATTTGCGAACGTCGATTGATCTGACCGCTGACCGGCTTGGGCGGTCGGTCGGGCGAGCGGTTGATCGACAGAGTGGCTTGAGAATCGCTCGGCGACGAACTGCGGCTGTTTCCAGCCGAGCCGGTCAGCTGGAAACCACGTTTGGCTGAGAATTCGTCGAGGCCTGTGTGAGTTGAGAGACCTTCAGTTCCCGGAGACCGAATCCGCGCAATCGGACGGTCTCTGGAAAAACTGAGTTGAACTGTCCAGGAAACTTCCTGATGACATTGGACTTTCGCGACTCGCAATTCGAGTCGCATCGAGGGTGAAAGAATGACTATCGCTGCCGGTTTCGCACTGGGGATGTTTGCTTTGGTTGTGGGAGCGGACTGGCTCGTCAAAGGCTCCGTCCGTCTGGCAGAACGTCTAAGGATATCCTCACTGGTTATTGGACTGACCGTCGTCGCCTTCGGGACAAGTGCTCCCGAACTGGCGGTGACGATGCAGGCCGTTGCGAACGGATCTCCGGAGATTGCGATTGGAAACGTGGTTGGCAGCAACATTCAGAACCTGATGCTGGTTCTCGGCCTGTCTGCGATGTTCGTCTCTTTGAAAGTCTCTCGGCGAATCCTCTGGTTCGACATGCCGCTGCTGCTGGTTCTGACGGCAGCCATCGGTGTGATGTCGATGGACGGTTTCATCAGCCAGGATGACGGACTGCTGCTGTTTGGAACTCTTGCTGTCTACACATGGCTGTCAATCAAGCACGGTCGAACCGATGAGATTCCACCGTCTCTCGATCAGACCAAATCAGTGAGCAGCGACCTGACTTCTGGAAAAGCTGTTGCGTCCAAACGAAACGGGACCATGCCGCTCAGCGTGCTGCAGGTCATCGCCGGACTGTACCTACTGGCTGAAGGCGGACATCTCTTTGTCGAGGCTGCCCGATCGCTCGCACTCCGCTTCGGCATGTCCGAACTCACAATCGGTGTCACTGTCGTCGCGTTCGGAACATCGCTACCAGAAATCGTGACCTGTGTCCTGGCAGCGATTCGCGGTCACCGGGATCTGGCTGTCGGAAACGTGATCGGCAGTAACATCTTCAACATTCTCTGCGTTCTCGGGCTGACATCGGCAACTTCCGCAGGAGGGCTGCCGCTGTCAACCACCGCCGTCGGTATCGACATCCCGCTCATGCTTGGTGTCACGATTCTGACTTACGCCGTCTGCCTCACGGGTAATCGCATTGTTCGCGGCGAGGGACTGTTGATGCTGATGATTTTTGGATCGTATGTGGGTTGGCTAGTCCCCGGTAGCGACGCTGCGATGAGCACTAGAAACGCGATCGTTGGATTCGGTGTTGGACTCACTTTGCTACTAGTCGGCTTCCAGATTCATGCTCTTTCACGGCAGCGGTGGTTACCTCTGCCGAATCGATAGTGGCACGACTGGCGCTTCGTGTCACGCAGGCGGTGGAGCTCCTCGGGACTCTGCCGCCTATTTTTTTGCGCAGGGCGACATCTCACGATCCATCGAATTTGTCAAAGTGTTACATCGAAACATCGGATTAACAAATTACATGTGGAATGCCTATAAAGAGAGTGTCGCTGAGAGGAAATCTTCTGCGGCACAAGCACAAACGCGTCCAATTCAGACACCACAACGCGAAGGAGAGCTTCAATGCTCATGACAATGGAAAAGAAACGATCAAACAGGTTGCACCGAACTCTCGCCGGAACGGCTGGTAAGCCCGCTCGAAAGGTTGTGCCGCGACATGGAGCCCCACCATCTGAGGAAGACTTCAGCCCAACCAATCACAGTCCTCACTCAGCGAACTCCGGTGATAAAATTACCGTTCCTGGGAGAAAGATGCGTTATGTCGGGCATCCATCGTTCCACGCTTCGGGAGCATCCGGGAAATACGTTGAGTTTTCTCCGATCAGTTTTGGTTCGGTCGTCCCTAATGAATCATTCAGCATCGATGCCAACGAGACTGAAGTGAGCTTCGTCTCAAACCGTGAGGTCGTGTTGAACGAAGCATTTCTTCATCTGAACTATCGAAGGTGGCTCATTTCAGGGCTGACGGAGAATTCGCGGGGAATCTCAACAACGGCGAGCGAGGGGCGTTTGAAAACGCTTAGCCGGGAAGTGGAAGAGGTCCGAAACTGGATCATCGAACAGAACGAGCCACTGGTTGCGATTCTGGCGAGTCGATATCAGCAGTACGGAGTGTCTCGTGACGAATTGTGCAGCGAGGCGTACACCATCCTTGTTCGAGCGATCGACCGCTTTGATGTGCAGCGGGGAGTTCAGTTCAGCACTTATGCCAGCACGGCGATCAAGCGACATCTTCAGCGATGGCTCGGAAAGCAGGCTCGTTCCAGGTCGCAGCAGGAATCGCTGAATGAACTCGAACTCGACCCGGTCAGCCCGCAGACGCCTTCTGCAACGAAGGATCTTCAGCAGGAAGAGTCGATCCATGCCGCACTGAAATCGCTTCCAGAAGTTCTACGACAGATCGTTCGTTTACGGTTCGGTCTTGGCGATCGAGGAAAGTCATTGTCGTTCCGGGCGATCGCAGAACGACTCGGCATGAGTCGAG
>JADHNX010000432.1 GCA_016779365.1 Planctomycetaceae bacterium | reverse complement strand
GAGCGAGAATTCTCGCCGACCGCCCGACCGATGCAACACTCGCCGCCGACCCCGACCTGCCTGACGACACTCGACTGTGGGCACTCCTGCAGAAGTTCGGCGGCGGCACCTGGGGCGGCTGCGTCTACGATGTCGACGCGATTGAGTGTGCCCTTCAGGCTAAAAACTGAAAACTACCTTACTGAGTACAGTGTCGAATAGCTCATGAATAAAATCAAACATGCGTAAACTGCAGCAGTCAGACAGTCTTGGAAACACAATCATGGAGACAAGCATGTCCACAGATACTCATTCAGAATTTCCCCAACTTAAAGTCAATGGAGACACAATCGAAATCAAAGATTGCATCGAAGCTGGCACTGGAAGTGCGAAAACTCTTGCGACTTTGGCTGGTTGCCTGGGACTGCTTGCATTGGCATTAGGCACAATGGGGATTGGCTTGATCGCCCTGATTATCGGGCCGATCGTCGACCACTTCACTCAAAAGCGAGCTCTGGCATTAATTCACGGATCAGGACTAAAAGTGGGGTCAGAACAGTTCCCCGAAATCCATGAATGCGTTGTCACTTTCTGCGAGCGTCTGGGGCTGATGAATCGGCCGGATGTTTACATCGTCGAAGCCGAAGTCATGAACGCTGCGGCGGTCAAGTTCGGCGGGAGAAGCGTCGTATTATTGACTGACGACCTGATACACGGTTGCCTGTGCAGCAGTAACCCCAACACGCTCGCATTCGTGTTAGGACACGAACTGGCACATATCGCAGCCGGCCATACCGGAATGGTCAGAGCAGGAATGCGACAATACTATAAGAAGCTGTCCAGACTTGATGAGATGACTGCGGATCGTGTTGGCACAAGGCTTGTTGGCAGCCGAAAAGTTGCAGCAGAAGGTCTGGTGCTTCTGACCGTCGGCCCTCACCTGTTACAATTCGTAAATCCAAAAGCTCTGCAACAGCAAGTAAGAGAGGTCGCTTCAAACAAACAATCAGCGAAAGCTGAACGGAAGCTGACTCACCCACTCCTGCTGAATCGAGTTGAACGAGTTATGCGAGAGCAAGTCTAACAACGCAGAACGAGTCTCTTGCCGATCGCAGGTGCGAACAGAAAGTTCACAGATGCAGAGTCGTTGTCCAACACTCAAATGAGTGACACCTGCCCACACTTATGATCACCCTTACACGCCAATAAGATCAACATGGCAACTGGTCACCCCAAGAGTTGCGGTATGAACGGATTGGAAAGCAGACTCGATGTCGCAGGATGCCCCTTCAAACCAGCCGGCTCCAACGAAATTCGTCGGAGTCCCCACCGAAACATTTCCTGATGAGCGGCGCGTGGCGATCGCGCCGGCGAACGTCGCGACGTTGAAGAAAGCCGGCGTCAAAGTCCTCGTTCAAACAGGAGCCGGCACTCCGGCTGGCTACGCGGATGATGAGTACGCGTCTGCCGGCGCCGAATTGGTTGCCGATCGCGACGCGATTTTCAGGCGTGCGCAAATCATTCTGCAGGTTCGTACGGCGGGGGCGAATGTTGAAGCCGGCGCGGATGATCGCCAACGGCTTCACGAAGGGCAAACGCTGATCGGCATGTGCGATCCGCTGCTCGGCGCTGGAATCATGCAGGACCTGGCCGATCGAGGCGTCACCTCGTACGCGCTGGAATTGCTGCCGCGAATCACTCGTGCTCAGAGCATGGACGTGTTGTCGTCTCAGGCGTCGATCGCAGGTTACAAAGCGGTACTCATGGCAGCGGCTCAATTACCGAGAATGTGCCCGATGATGATGACCGCTGCGGGAACGATCGCTCCCGCGAGGTTTTTCGTACTCGGAGCAGGCGTCGCCGGTTTGCAGGCCATCGCCACGGCAAAGCGTCTGGGAGCCGTCGTCTGGTCGTACGACGTTCGGCCAGCCGTGAAGGAAGAAGTGCTGAGCCTTGGCGCGAAGTTTCTGGAAATCGAACTGGTCAAATCTGCGGACACCAAATCCGGCGGGTACGCCGAAGAAATGGACGAGGATTTTTACCGACGGCAACGACAGGCCATGATGAGCGTCATCCAGGAAAGCGACGTGATCATCGCGACGGCGGCGATTCCCGGACGAAAGGCTCCGATGCTGGTCACTAAGGAAATGGTTGAGCACATGCCGAACGGTTCGATCATCATCGACCTCGCGGCAGAATCCGGCGGCAACTGTGCGCTGACCAAACCTCGCGAAATCATCGTTCAGCATGGCGTCACCATTGACGGCACAATCAACGTACCGGCAACCGTGCCGTATCACTCAAGTCAGATGTACGGTCGAAACATTACGACTTTCCTGCTGCATCTGCTCAAGGATGGAAAACCTGACGGGAAGTCAGACGACGAAATTCTCCGCGAAACGCTGGTAACGCATGGTGGAGAAGTTGTGAACGCTCGCGTTCGCGAGACGCTGGGACTTCCGAAGCTTGACGATTCTTCGACGGGCGCCCCAGCTACTGACGCCCCACTGAACGTCGCTGACGAACGACTTTCCGATTCAATCGACAAAGCCGCGACGGACAAATCAGCCGAACAGGAAGTCACCGAACCGACTGAAGATGCAAGTCAGGACTCGTGACGGATTACCTCTTCCACGCGGAGAATGAAGATGAACTTTCTGCTCGCTACCGAGCCTGTCGCCAAACTTGTTGAAACTTCAACCGAAGCCGCCTCAACCAGTGCCGACACGGTCATGCTGCTGCTGACGGTGTTTGTCCTGGCCGTCTTCATCGGCGTTGAAGTCATCACAAAAATCCCACCGACGCTGCACACACCGCTGATGTCTGGCTCGAATGCGATTTCCGGAATCGCTCTGGTCGGAGCTGTACTGGCAGCCGGTTCGGGAGACTCGATGCTTCCGAAAATTCTCGGCTGCGTGGCCGTCACGCTGGCGACGATCAACGTCGTCGGAGGCTTCATGGTGACACATCGGATGCTTGGCATGTTCCGCCGCAAAGACTGACCCCGGATCCGCACCACCACCACCACCACCACCACCACCACCACCACCACCACCACCACCACCACCACCACCACCACCACCAACAACAACAACAACAACAACACCAACACCACCACCAACAACACCAACACCAACACCAACCACAACCACAACCACCAACCACCAACCACCAACCACGCGAAGGACACGAACGTGGATCCCCGACTGGTTCAACTGGCTTATCTGGTATCGGCCGTGCTGTTCATCCTCGGCCTGAAAGGGTTGACGCGTCCGCGGTCGGCAGTTCGAGGCAACCTGCTGGGCGCGTGCGGTCTGCTGGTCGCCGTCGTTGTCACTCTGTTTGGCGCCGGACTGGATTACCGCCTGATTGTGGGTGGCCTCGTCGTCGGAACAGTCATCGGAGCCGTGTTTGCCATCCGCGTTCAGATGACAGAAATGCCGCAGATGGTCGCTCTGTTTAACGGATTCGGCGGCGCCGCATCGACGCTGGTTGCCGGCGCAAATCTTGTGCAGACCGACTCGTTTGGTGCAGACACGCTGGTAGCGACGGCTCTGTCGGGAATGATCGGGGCCGTCACGTTTTCGGGCAGCCTGATTGCCTGGGGAAAACTGAAAGAGTTCCGCCAGCTCGAAGAAATCAGGATTCCCGCTCAGCAGATTGTGAACGCGCTGTTAGTTCTTTCGTGCGTCGGCCTGACCGTTTTCATGGCAAACGGCGATGGTTCGACAATGACGGTGGTCGCCTACTGGGGCATTTCTGCGCTGGCACTTTTACTGGGGGTGACGCTCGTCGTTTCGATCGGCGGCGCGGACATGCCCGTCGTCATTGCACTTTTGAATTCGTATTCGGGGCTCGCGGCTGCCGCCACGGGTTTCGTCCTGTCTAACACGGTGCTGATTATTTCGGGGTCGCTGGTCGGAGCGTCCGGTTTAATCCTGACACGAATTATGTGCGTCGCAATGAACCGCTCGCTTCCCAACGTTCTGTTCGGGACGATGGGCAGTTCGGGAAGCACGCTGAACGCCGACGACGTCTACGCGAACGTCAAATCGACGTCGGCTGAAGAAGTTGCGATGCTGCTGGAAGTCGCCAATCGAGTGGTCATTGTTCCGGGTTACGGAATGGCCGTCGCTCAGGCACAGCACACCGTCAGCGATCTCCGCAAGATTCTGGTCGCCAGACAGGTCGAAGTCGACTTCGCCATTCATCCGGTCGCCGGTCGAATGCCAGGTCACATGAACGTTCTGCTGGCCGAAGCCAATGTGCCGTACGAAGCGCTTCGCGAAATGGACGAAATCAACCCGACGATGGAACAGGCCGATGTGACGATCGTTCTGGGAGCCAACGATGTCGTCAACCCGCTCGCCCGAACCGATCCGCAATCCGCCATCGCCGGGATGCCGATTATCGATGCCGACAAATCGCGAACGGTCATCGTCATTAAACGAAGCCTGAGCCCCGGCTTTGCGAAAATCCCAAACCCGCTGTTCGCCGCTGAGAACACACTGATGCTGTTTGAGGATGGCCGAAAGGCGATTCAGGACATCATCAACGCCCTGAACGAGAGCTAAGACGGTTCGGTCGTCAGCCGGCGACAGACTTGTCAGACTCTGCCCCCAACATTCAGGACGCGGATCGTCGGGCGACAGGAAATACGCAGGCCCGACCGCGCTTACTATCCAATTCAAAACGATTCGATTTCTGTACTTCAAGCTTCAAACCAGAAATCACCAGATACTTAGAACGCGAGTCAACTGATGGCGAGACAGTTTATTGAGGATCTCAAAGACGGAGACACCATTGAAGAGGTGTACCTGCTGGCGGATAAACAGCTTCGAGCCAACCGCAACGCGAATCTTTACCTGCTGACTCAACTGCGAGACCGCACCGGCACCGTCAGCGGCCTCATGTGGAACGTCACTGAAGAAACCTGCGCCGATTTTGATACTGGCGACTTTGTGCATGTCCGCGGCAAGGTGCAGGTTTTTCAGGGCGGTTTGCAGGCCATTCTGACCCGAGTCGATCGAATCGCTCCTGCAGGTTTGAACTCCGAAGACTTCGAGTTCCAGCCGCCGCAGGATGTGAACGCAATGTTCGAACGGATGCGCGAAATTCTGCTCGCCATCGAGAACGTTCCGATTCGGACGCTGATGGAATGCTTCCTGCTCGACGACGACATCGCTCAGAAAATGCTGCGTACAGGAGCCGGCGTGAAAGCTCATCACGCTTACCCCGGCGGACTCGTCGAACAC
>JADHNX010000431.1 GCA_016779365.1 Planctomycetaceae bacterium | reverse complement strand
CATCACGAAATGACTACTGCTGAAGATGGTCCAGGGAAGGATTAGCTGATGGCGGAGGATAACGCACCAAAACGCCGGCTCGGTCGAGGACTCGACGCATTGCTCGGTGGCAGATCTCATGAGGCTCCCGCAGCCGTGCCGGTGGCCGTTGCGCAGCCGGTGCCCGTCGCCGAGACGTCATCGCAACCGGCAACCCTTCTTCCTGTCGACCAGATTCGGCGAAACCCGTTTCAGCCGCGTTCGGAGTTCGATGAAGAATCGCTGAACGAACTGGCCAGAAGTATCGGACTTCACGGCGTGCTTCAGCCGGTGCTCGTACGAATGACGGAAAAGGGTTACCAGCTGATCGCCGGCGAGCGACGCTGGCTGGCCGCTCAGCGAGCAGGTCTGAAAGAGATTCCCTGCCGAGTCATGGACCTGGCCGATCGCGAAGTCAGCGAAGCGGCAATGGAGGAGAACCTGAAGCGGAAGGATCTCAACGTGCTGGAAAAGGCGCAGGCCTTTCAGGATTACGTTGACCGCTTCGCCTGCACAATCGAGGAACTTGGCAAGCGACTTTCGATGGACCGTTCGACCGTTTCAAACATGCTGAGACTGCTCGAACTTCCCGAACCCGTCCGCCGCCTGCTCCACGAAGAGAAGATCACCGGCGGCCACGCCAAGGCCATGCTGCCTCTGGAAGAAGCCGACCAGTTGGCCATCTGCGAGCGAATTCAGGCCGAGTCACTTTCCGTTCGCAAGACAGAGCAGGCCGTTCGAGCGATCATGCGGGGCGAAGTTGTGGACACGATCCCGATCGAGTCCGCAAAGAAGCAGAAAGCCGCTCCGGAACGAACATCGCACGTCGATTCTCTGGAGCAGCAACTCCGCGATGTGCTCGGTCTGAAAGTCCAGATCAAACTCAAAACCGCCGAGTCCGGCCAGGTCATCATCGACTTCGGCTCAAACTCCGATTTCGATCGCATAACCCGCCTGATGCGCAAGGCTGCGTGACATCGCGACTCTCAATGCGTTGTACTTGTGCGGCGTCGCATGCAGGGATGAGTGCCGTAAGTCGCTTCGAATCTGGTTGAATGGCGGAGAGTTTTGGTAGACTGCTTGGCTCTACGTTTGAACGTCCCGCCCCATTTCAGCACACCGAAGATTACACATGCCCCACCACTCTGAAGGATGCTCAGGCTACAACTCTTTGCCGGCCAGTCAGCGACGTGGTTTTCTGAAGGCAGGAGCGTTGAGCACACTCGGGCTCTCGCTCCCGTCGGTTCTTCGGCAGGAGGCTTTGGCGAAAACGAATCACTCCGCCAAAGCGAAGTCGGTCATTCTGCTCTGGCTGCAGGGTGGAGTATCGCATCACGACACTCTCGACCCCAAGCCAAATGCGTCTGCCGATATCCGGGGCGAGTTCTCGACGATTTCGACGAAGATTCCGGGCGTTCAGTTCTCTGATCACATGCCGAGACTCGCGGAGATTTCTAACCGACTGGCAGTCGTCCGCTCTGTGACCCACAACGAATCCGCCCATCAGCGAGGTTCGATCTACATGGTCGAAGGGCGTCGCCCGCCTCGCGAAACCGGTGTCGAGCATTCGGGCAATCCCGAGATTGGCTCGATCGTCGCCAGCCAGCTTGGCATGCACAGTGGGATGCCGCCCTACTGCAGCATTCCCGGAAATGATTTCACGTCGAGATTTACCGGACATGGCTGGTTGCCTGCCACGTCGGCGGCGTTTCGAGGTTTTCAATCCAGTTCTCTAAAGCCGAGTGGTAACTCGTCAGAAGCATTTAAAGATCGAGTCTCACTTCGCAACCAGTTGGTTGGAAAGCCTGTGAAACTGCCTTCGTCCTGGGACGAGTTCGATCAGCAGGCGGTTGACATTATCGGGTCGGGGCGCGGAGCCGAAGCGTTTGATTACTCAATGGAGTCCGACGAAACGAAAGCTCTGTACGGCATCGGTCAGAAGGGCGACGAGAAGTGCAAACTGGCTCTGACGGCGCGACGATTGATCGAAGCCGGAGTCCGCTATGTGACCATCGGAAGGAACAGTTGGGATCACCACAGCAAGATCTTTCCACAGCTTCGTAGCCGCCTGCCGTCGATGGACAACGCAATCGCCGGGCTGACCCTCGATCTTGAACAGCGAGGGCTTCTCGACGAGACACTGGTTATTTACATGACGGAGTACGGTCGAACGCCGCGAGTCAATAAGGACGCCGGTCGCGACCACTGGCCGCAGGCCTTCAGTATCGCCTTCGCCGGAGCGGGAATTAAAGGCGGCCAGGTTCTCGGAGCCAGTGACAAGGATGGAGCTTCCGTGATCGACCGTCCGGTCAGCCCGGAAGAAATTGCTGCCACGATTCTGCATCTGACGGGAATCAATCCTCACGCCGAGTATCTTAAGCCTGATGGTCGTCCGATTCAGTTTGTGGACTACGCCAAACCAATTCAGGAACTGTTGGCTTGATGCTCGAGTTCTTGGGCCTCTGAGTTCTCAGTTCTCAACATCAATTTCCACCGAGACGGTCCAATGCGATCGCTCGAACAGTACCTCGACCGGGTCCGGTTTTTCGGGCAAAGATATCCAGTCGCTTCAATCGATGACCAGACAGACTGCTTCCTCAGAGCGTCGCACGGAGATGCGTCCGTTGCTGAAGGCGGGTGTTGACCGGCATTTTTGAAGGTGTAAATGTCGTAAAGGTGACCGTTCCGCACGATCGGCGTGCTCCAGTGGTTCATCAGTCGGTTGGGCTTGAACCAGACTTCTCCGGTTCAGGTTTTCCATTGAACTTTACGACTTTTGGCCCCACACCGTAGCCGGCTGAGCCTTACACGCTTTTCCCGTCGATGACCGGCGACGCGTGCGTGGAGTGGACACGCTGAACGGGAAGCTGGTACGCCACAACTCCTGGCCATTGTCGACGTTTACAGAAGCCAGGCCGGACTGGGCAAAGAAAATGACCGGACGCGAACCGTGCATTTCGGTGAAACGCTTCGGTGCGTGTGTGATCGTCTCGTCACCACTCTTCCAAATCAATTTGCCGGTTGACATGTTGAAAGCGAAGAATGTTTAGTCGTTGCCACCACCGACGTAAACCACATTGCCAACCAGCAGTGGAGACGAAGCGTTCAACCACTTGATTTCACGACCGGAAAACTCTTCCACGATATCGTGTTTCCAGATGACGTTTCCGCTGGCCGCATCGAAACAGCCCAACAGCATGTGAGAGTCGTAGACAAACACTCGTTCGCCGTCGCTGGCCGGCGTAGAACGAGGATCATCACTGCCTTGATTCCCCGGAGTCCCGGTGTTGCCACCATCGTGGCCGTAATCACTCACTCCAAGAGGCGCCGCCCGGAGCACATTACCCGTGTCTGCGTCGAGAGCCACGCAGGTTTCAATTTTCTTACTGCACTCTTCACCACGAGCGAAGATGGTGAACACAAGTCCGTCGGCAATCGCCAAGGAACTGAATCCGGGGGGGCATCGACACCTTCCAGAGTCGTTTCGGTCGGAGTTGGCATTCCAGTTGATATTTATCAGTGATTCATCGGAAACACCGTTGCTGGCAGGCTCTCAATACTGCGGCCAGTTGCTTCCGTGAGTGCTTGAGAAAAGGCCGGCGAAGATGCAAACGGTCGTGGTCAATATTCTGGTTATTTTTGTCTGAGTCTGGATTCAAAAACGGTTGCATAAAACGGCTGAGTAATGAAGAGACGATTTCACGTCTCAGTTTCGCGCTTCAGCATGGATTCGGACAGAAGACGCGGATGCGAATTTCGACGACTCAAAGTGCCAAATCACATAGACAAGGCACAATCAGACTCGTCCCCACATCATTGATTATAATAATGCTTCGGTAACGGTTTGGCAGTAAGCCACACAAGCAGCGAGACCATAGACTTCCGTCGAACAACCGCCTTTGGAACTTCCAGATAGGGTCGGGTGTTGATCAGGAGTGGCTGAGTCAAACGAAAAAGCCAGCCGGGAATTGATCCCGGCTGGCTTTGTCTGTTCACGGAAGTCCGTGCGGCTGAATTAGTTGTCGTAATCAACGACTACCCAGCCATTTTTGACGCGAATTTCGACACGGTATTTACCGTAGTCGTACTTTGTGTAAGCGCCGTTGTCCTTGCAGGTGACCTTCGGGCCGTGATCTTTGTGGCAGCCACAGGCTGGTTTCGGAGCACAGCAGCTTGGCTTCGGTGCACAGCATGGAGCCTGTTCCTTAGGGACGCAGATCTTCACGTAAACGCACCGTGGCTGCTGGCAGCAGGCACATGGATCCGGCTTCCAGCATGGATCAAGAACCTTGACGATCTTGACTTCAGCACACGGAGCGATGTGGTCGAGGTCTTCGTACTTTACGCACTCATACAATTCAATTGCCTTGCTTTCAGCAACTGGCGCAGGAGCTTTGTCACCTTCGTGGTGATCGAAGCTTCCGACGAAAGTGCTCGGAAACAATGGGCTGAAATCCGCTGCCGAAGCAACATTCGCGGCCGCTACGACGGCAACCGCACAAAACACACTCGTAAGCTTTCTCATGGCAATCTCTCCTGATGGCTGCCGCCCGCTTGTTTCACGGGCACGAAACAGAAACTGGAACTCATCAACGCAGGGCATCCGAGCCCCCCGGCTCGCCCTGCATCTTAAACATACAACATAAGATCAAATGCGAAAGGTGTCGCTGAGATGATCTTCAAGGTTTTCAGGGCGATCTGTGTCAGCTATGCCGAGTACGAATAATGGGTAGACCCTAAAGCAGCAAGGAAACGGGCCTCGTTTCTTCAGTTATTGTTGCAAATCGCTCAAGTTTCCTGCGCGGCCCACTCATTGCTTTTCGTGAACGACAGCTCAAAGCACGTATGGTGCCAAATGGGAATGCCAATTTGGCAGTATTGAGCTTTGGCGAGTTTCTGTTCTGTGGTGGGTGCAAATGTGGCAGTGCCAAAGTGGCATTACTGTGCATGATTTGTTCTGCATGGGTGGTCGTTAGTTATTTACAGGTAACGGGTAACGGCGAATTGAAAGTGTTCGTTTTGTCGATTGGCACGACGTCTGCTTAAGGAGTGTTGCCCGACAGGATTCGCGCAATCAGGCCTGAGATTTCGAGTTCATCGTTTCCGAACCTCACAATCAACTAGTAAAGAGGAGTGTGCCATGTTGCCCGCAACACCCACATTTTCACGCATCTGGAATCTGTCGCCCACCACTCTGGACGAGCTTCGCCGCGAGTTTGACGCCGCGTTAGGTTCGG
>JADHNX010000430.1 GCA_016779365.1 Planctomycetaceae bacterium | reverse complement strand
CCTCGAAACGTTGCAGTCGGGTAAACGGGAGCTGCTGAGAAACCAGCGGACATCGACTGAGTGACCGGCCCGTTTGAATAGACATCGTATGACTGGTGGGCCGCGTACGGCGACGCAGGCAGGACGTTCGAAGCTGTTGGAGCGAAGGACGCATCGCCGATTTTGCCGTAAGAAAATGTGTTCAGTGTGCCTGTCGAAAATCCGGGTGTGGCGAAGCTGTTCGTAAGCAGCGGTGATGTCTGCAAGCCGGCAAACGAAGAGGGACCAAACGTAAGCTGGCTTTGTGGTATGAATGTTGAATTCTGAAAGGTCGTGACTCCGGACGTAGTCAGTCCTGAGGCTGAAGTCTGCAGCCCGGTGACGCTGTAAACGGGAACCCAACGGTAGCGGCGCAGAATCATTTGCTGGTTCGTTCTTGAGATTGTCGCGCTGCAGTCGACGCTCTTGATTCCGCAACTCTCTTTCAGCGTCTGAATCTCTGATTTGAGTGAGTCAATTTCGCTGCGGGCGGCCTGCAAAATTTTTACATCGTCCGCACTCAGATTCTGTGCGACTGCGAAGCCCTGAACAGACAGTATCAACCCGGCGGTAATGGCGATTGTATGTCTCATTTCTCTCTCCTTCAAAACTGAAAATCGGCAATCTGCGAAGATTGGGTCGTCTCTGTTGTGCAGGTTATAGCGATTATTCAGGTTCCGCAAGGAGTATTTCGCGACTGCCTTCAGGTCGTCACGTTTCCGTTCAAATGGACTGACTTGTGTGTGTTTGTTGCTGCCGTAGAAGCGCCCGAAACCCGATTCTGGACGAACATGTTGCCGGGTTGATCGCCGCGCCAGGCGACTCCCGTTTGCATTAGCGGGACTGGTCTCTGGTCGATGATCGAGCAGCTAGAAACAAGAGTGTCCGAGCAGTTTTCGACGAGCAGGCCGGTGGGAGTCCCGTCGAGAATCTGGCAACCAGTGACATTGACTCGTCGGCAACGTACCAGCTCGACCAGGGCTTCACGGTCGATCGGAACGACTCCCTCGACCGTGTGTTTTCCTGCCTGAGCATCCTGAATCAGCAGGCCGTTCAGCACGCAGTTCTCGGAATCTTCGAACCGAATTCCGGTTGCCAGTTCTTTGTCTTTGTAATCGGGGTTGTGGCCGAACGTGTTTGGGCCGACGACGATGTTGCGAGACTTTTCGACCAGCAGGTTTCGATGGTGACCGCTGTAAATGTAGTTGCCTGAAATCGTGACGCCTCGAACGCTTGTCAGGTGGATATTGTTTTTCTGACTGCCGATCAGGTTGCCGGTGATCGTCCACATGCCGGCGCGATGATTTCCTTCTTCGCCGTTTCCAATGAATCGAATATTGGATCCCCCCGAACTGTATTTGGCTTGAATCGTGTTGCTTGAAATGGTGCCTTCACGAACGGTTCCGTTCACGACGTCGACGTAGATTTCGGCGGTCGGTTCGGCTTCAGCTTCCGTTCCGGGGAACTCCTTCTGGAAGACTCGGTAATTGTTGTATTCGATGTCGTTTCCGGTGATCTGCAGATTGCGAATCTCGCTGTCTTCAATGCGGATGCCGCCTCGCCGGCAGTAGCTGATGTGCGAATCGGCGATGATTGTCTGATGCAGGTTGACCTTGTCGAGATGAACGCCGACTCCGGTGTTGTGGTAGAAGTGGCATCCGTTGATGACGATGTTTCGAGCCCGGTCCGTAACGTACACGGCCGTTCTTACCTGCCGGATCAGGACTCGGGTCAGAGTCGGCTGCATGACGCCGACAATGTGGATTCCGTCAGCTTCCGGGTGACGGCCTTCGATTTCGATGCCATCGATCGTGGGCATCCGCTCGTGCTGCCATTCTTCCGGGCGGAATCCCAGCGGTTCGGCTGTTTTTGCGTGCGTCGCCTTGAGAAAGATCGCTGGCCCAGCGCCGTGCATGACGATCTTTGCCGTTCCGCCGGCCCCCGTAATCGATGTTCGGCTGCGTTTCTGAAGATCGATTAACAGAGGGCTGGAAATTCGGTAGTCACCACGAGGAAATTCAAGCTGACCATTGCCATCGTCAATCGCATGTTGAATGGCCTCGGTGTCATCCGTGACGCCGTCGCCGACGGCTCCAAAATCATGAACGCTACTCATTCGTTGCTCCTCGATCGGTGATGCCAGCTTGAACCTTCAGGTCGCTTGAGACGCAGCGTAGTGTGACTGGTCAGAAACTCGAATCGTCTCATGCCGGAATTTGAGACTGTCGCCAGCGCATGTTTCAACTGAAGGGCGTTTGAGCCAGTTGCTTGCCGGCGAGGCGACCGCTGGTCATGGCCCAGGCGATGTGCAGGCCGTGGCCCCAGAGGATCTGTCCGCCGAGTCCGGTCTGGCCGACGGCGTAGAGGCCGGGGATCGGGTGGCCAGATTCGTCGAGCGTCTGGAACTGCTGGTTGATGGCGGCTCCGCCTTCGGTGGTCGTGAAGTAAGCCTTCGCCGGGCCGAGCAGCGTCCACTGCGTGTCGTCGAAGGCGGGTAGTTGCCTGGCCGTTCGTTCGTCGTTGGCTTCAGCGATTGTCTGGCCAAGTGATTCCGCTGGGATTTCTCGTTGCGTGGCGATTGCGTTGAGACTCGTCGACTGAACGGCGACGTCGGGTCGCAGTTGGAGGTAATCGGCGACGTAGGCGTAGGCGATTTTCGGAGCGGTCGAGATGAAGTGCGGCCACTGGCTGTAGCGTTCGGTGAGTGCTCGGTCGAGCAGGATGAAACATTCTTTGCCGGGCTGAGCGGCGACAGCGATCTCACGATCGGGCCAGAGTTTTTCGTCACAGAAGCGGCGGCCTTCGCGGTTGATCAGAATTGCGCCATCGTCAAACAGCGAGTTTTCGGGATGTTGCCAGGTCACCAGCAGTCGGCGGATCATCGCGTTAATCAGAAATTGAGGCACGAACGGCAGCAGATATCCCATCGCTCGTGCCGCGATTCCGCTCGTCGGAAGCAGTTGCTGAAATGTTCTGCCGGGCGGCGGTACGAAGCGAAGTTCCGGTCCGTAAGTGACGTCCATGTTGAGCAGCTTCGCGCCGGCAGCTTCGGCGAGTCGGTGGCCGTCGCCGTCGGCGTCCGGGTTAATGCCTTCGACCGAAGCGTAACGATCGCCTTTGAACCTGGAGATTGTTTCGGAGCAGTTGGCGTAATCGCCTGCTGCCAGGATGACGCCGCGTTTTGCCCGAAACTGAATTGCGTTTTCCACGCCCCTGTTTTCGTGAGTCGATCTGCCGGTTGGATTACTGACGACGACTCCGACGACCGTCCCATCGTCATTCTGAAGGAGCCGTTGCACGGTTGAGTTCACGCGGACGTTCCCGCCGAGTTTGATCAGCCGGGCGTGCAGCGTCGCGACGTACGCCTTCGCGCCGGGCACGACGTTGTGCATTCTCGGGACGCGGTTGGGCGGTTCAGGATTCGGACCGTGAAAGGTCAGTCCCATGTCCATCAGCCAGTGGAGCGTGTCGGCTGCATGGCTGAGAAAAAATCGACGCAGCTCGTCGTTATTGCGAGCTTCGATGTCTGACGTAGCGAATCGTCCGGCGTCTTCGTGGTGAGCCGCTGGCGAATCGTCGATCCCGTTTCGAGCCTGAAGGCGAGTCTGGCTGGCGGTGAACGAGCCGACGGCGATGCCGGTGGTTCCGCCGAGCGCGGGCTGCTTTTCCAGCAGCAGGACTTTCGCTCCGTGTTCAGCAGCGCTGACAGCAGCGGCCAGTCCGCTGCCGCCTCCGCCAACCACGATGATGTCAAAGTCGTATTTCATGGCAGCGATCGTAGCCGGAGCGCCGCTGGCTCGCAGCCAGGTCAAGTCAACCGATTCTTAAGAACTGTTACTCGGCGATGTTTGCCTGTGCTCGGGAAACCGGCAGCGAAAACGTGATCCTTGTGCCGTACGGAGTTCTGTTCTGGGCCGTGATCTTGCCGCCGTGGGTCTCGATGATCGTACGGCTGATGGCGAGTCCCAGGCCGGTGCCTTCTTCACGAGTCGTGAAGTAAGGCTCGAAGATGGCATCCGGAGTCGGGCTGTTGATGCCGACTCCGTTGTCGGTAACGGACACGTAGACCATGCCGTTTTCGAATTTTGATTCGACCTGGATTTCCGGCACTCGTTCTGGCTCCGCCTCGGTGGCATCGCGAGCGTTGAGGAGCAGGTTCAGAACCACTTGCTGAATCTGCACCGAGTCAGCCTGGACGGCGGGCAGAGCATCGGTCAGGTTGATCTGTACCACGCCACTAGCTGTTACATGTTGCGTCTTAAAAAGCTCGACAGTCTCGTGAATGATTTCTGAGATGTGCACGGGCAGCGAGCCTGGCGTCTTCCTGCGAACCAGATTTCGCAGCCGACGAATAATTTCTCCAGCTCGAAACGATTCTTTCCCGATGTGCGCCAGAACGCTGGCCAGCTTTTCGGTATCCGCAGGTTCTTGACGGCTGAGAATTTCTGCCGTGGCGGCATAATTTGAAACGCTGGCGAGCGGCTGGTTCAGTTCGTGAGCCAGGGCTCCGACCATCTCTGCCAGCGTGTTCAGCCGAGCGATGTGCGACAGGTTGCTGAGTTGTTCATGGATCGACTCCTGAAATCTTTCCTGTTCTTTGAGCCGGCGATTCACCAGCCAGATCAGAATTCCCAGAAAGATCAGCAGCAGCACCATCAGAACCGGACGGATAATTTCACGAGGCGACGCCGCTGCTGCTTCAACAGTCGCGGCCGAGTCGAGCGTTTCATCTGAGACTGAAGGAGCCGGTGCATCGGTCGCTCGCGGAACCTGGAAAAGAACGGTTGCTTCGCGAGCCATGACATCGAAACTCGAATCGTCAGACGGGCTGATCCAGCATCCGCCTGCTACCGAAATCTGGCTGCCGATCCCTGCGTGCTCGATTTGTGATTTCCATGTCGGGGTGTACCAGACTCGAAAATACGTTCCGCCGTCGCGCAGCAGCATCCAGTTCTTTTCCGAGTTGGACGTGACAAGCATGCCCGTCACCCGGATCAGTTGTCCGAGTTTCGAGCGACCATCTCTGGGAGCGATTTCTGGTGGCGGCTCTGAGTAGCCTTTGCCCAGAAGTGTGGCCTGAGCATCTCGCAGGTACGCCTTTTTTGTACTTCGGTCGATTTGTCCCTCAACTTCAACAACGTCGCCAATGTTGAACGTCGAGGTCTCCGTCGGCTCTGCCAGTTCAGCGAGAAGCGGGCCGGACTCGTCGGACAGAAAGAGTCGATTCGGTGGAAAGATCGATCGAAC
>JADHNX010000429.1 GCA_016779365.1 Planctomycetaceae bacterium | reverse complement strand
TCGGAACAATGTTTCTGCTGTCGGCAAGCTGCTGGGCGATGCTCCGAATCCGAGCCAACGAACTGGAATCCTGAACTTCTTCGACTCTCCGCAGAGCGGTTCCCACCGGGCGGCGGGAACCGCCTCTGCAACTTCCTGAACTTCCAACTTTTTGAGCCTGCAATCGAGATTGACCATGCAGAATGTTGAGTTCCCTCAAAGCCGTTGCCTGGCCGGCGTCGCGCGGCGAGACATCACGCCGCCGGTCGGCATCTACCACCGAATGTGGGGCGCAGCGACGCACGATCGTTCGACCGGAATTCATCGACCGTTAACAGCCACCGTTCTGGTCATGCGACCGACCGAAGCCGCAGCCGATTCCAAACCGGTCATCTTCGTCGCTGTTGACCACTGCCTGTTGTGGCATCGCGAAATGAACGAACTGCTGGACCGAGTCAGCGAGTCGTCCGGCGTCGAGCGAAGTCAGATCGTCGTTTTCTTTTCGCACACGCACGCCGCCGGCCTGATGGGTCACGAGCGTGTCGAATTGCCCGGCGGCGAGATGATTCCGCAGTACCTTGCCGATGTTGCTGACGCAATTTCGGACGGTATCCGAGAAGCAACGGACAATACGCGAGAAGCCGTGCTGACTTACGGAACGGGCCAGTGCAGCCTCGCCACAAACCGAGACTTCAAAGACGAAACACTCGACCGATTCGTTTGTGGATTCAACCCGGAAGGACAGGCTGACGACACTGTCGCCGTTGTTCGATTGTCAGACGTCGCTGACCAGAGAACTCTGGCGACCGTCGTTAACTACGCCTGCCACCCGACAACGCTCGCCTGGGACAACACACTCATCAGTCCGGACTATCCAGGAGCGATGCGGGAAATTGTCGAGGCCGCAACTGAGGCGCCGTGCATCTTTATTCAGGGAGCGTCCGGCGACATCGGACCACGGCACGGCTTCGTTGGCGACACCCAGGTCGCTGACCAGAACGGTCGGCAACTTGGGTATGCTGTCCTGTCAACTCTTGAAAACCTGCCGCCGGTCGACGCTCAGATGAAGTACGGCGGCGCGGTGATCTCGGGTGCGACAATCGGCACCTGGGGCTACGAAAATTCTTCGATGGCGCAACGAGAACGCGCAGCGGCCTGGCAGGCACAACACTCCGAGGTGCCGCTTGATTATCGCGACGATCTTCCCAGACACGACGACCTGCAACGTGAAGCCGCCGAGTGGAGGAAAAAAGAATCAGCCGCAAACGAAGCCGGGGATGCAGACGCCGCTCGCGACGCGCGAGCCATGATCGAACGCACGACTCGCAGACTGGTCCGAGTCGCGCACCTCGACGACGCGAAAACCTACCCTTACCCGATTCGCCTGTGGAAGCTGGGTGACGCCGTCTGGCTGGCCCTCGACGGAGAACATTACAACGTCCTGCAACGCAATCTCCGCGAACGCTTTGCGGGAACTCCGCTGATTATTGGCACACTCGCCAACGGCTCGAATGTCTGGTACCTGCCTGACGAGGCTTCGTACGGCAAGGGGCTTTACCAGGAAGACGCGTCGATCCTTGCTAAAGGCAGTCTTGAGAAACTCGAAGCGGCGCTGATTGACCAGGTCGAGGAACTGCTTCAGGCCAATCGGTCCGAATGAAAACGAACAATGAATCATCTGACATCGCTTTGTAGACCTTCTGACTCAAAGCCGCGCAGAGTCGCTAAGAGACGCAAAGGATCGACGCTGAAGCCCCCCTTTGCGAGACTCTGCGTCTTCGCGACTTTGCGTCAGATGAATATTTATTTGCCCTGAAAACTCGCCATAAAAATCTGAGTCCAACAATGAAAATCACCGCCGTCGAAACGCTCGTCTGCCACGCCCGGATGCGGAACTGGGTCTTTGTCAAAGTGGTGACCGACCAGCCTGGACTGATCGGCTGGGGCGAAGCCACGCTGGAATGGCACACTCGCGGAGTCGTCGGCGCGGTGCAGGACATCGCTGAACTGATCGTCGGCGAGGATCCGCGGCGGATCGAACATCTGTGGCAGATGATGTTTCGTCAGCACTTCTGGCATGGGAACGGAATCGTTCGCTCGACGGCAATCTCGGGCATCGACATCGCGCTGTGGGACATCGCCGGCAAGGTGGCGAATATGCCGTGTTCGCAGTTGTGGGGCGGCCCCGTTCGAGACTGGATCCGAACCTACTGCCACCTGGGTGGCGGCAAGATGGAAGACTTTTACGAAACCTCCGTCGAAGACGCGAAGCAGTTCGGCGAGCTGGCTCAGAAGGCCGTTGAAGATGGCTACACCGCCTTCAAGAGCATGGCCGTCCCGCCAACCATGCCGATCGAAGGTCTGAGGCCGGTGCGTCTGGCCGAAGCCGCCGTCGCCTCGATGCGCGACGCCGTGGGCGACGACATCGACATCATGGTCGACTGCCACGCCCGACCGTCTCCGGCAATGGGGCTGCGTTTCGGAAAGGCTCTTGACCCTTACGGCCTGTACTTCTTCGAAGAACCCTGCTGGCCAGAATCGGTCGACGGTCTGGCGACAATCAATGCGGCGTTGACGACTCCCGTCGCCACCGGCGAGCGAGTAACCGATCTCGCCGATTTTCAGGAACTGTTCGCCAGACGCGCGTGCGGGATCTGCCAGCTCGACATCACGCACTGCGGCGGCCTGACGGCAGCTCGGCGAATTGCAGCGTTGGCCGACGCGCATCGAATCGCGCTGGCGCCGCACAATCCGCAAGGTCCGGTCAGCACCGCTGCGTCGCTGGAATTCGGATTCTCGCAACCCGGCTACATCATCTGCGAAACCGTTCACAACGACGTCCCGTGGAGAAACGACGTCGTTGATGAGGGCTTCACCATCGAACCGGAAGGTCGTCTGGTAAAACCAAACACTCGACCCGGACTGGGAATTTCGATCAACGAGGACGCTGTGGCCAGGCATCCGTTTGAGCAGGAACTTCCTCAGCGAGTGTTCTATCGCGACGGCAGCGTCGGTGACTGGTAACGCTCGCGGTGACCAACCTTAGTTAATTCAAGCTGGTTGAAGCGATTTTCGACCGGGACTATAACCGCTCTTCCATTTTCCTGACCGTCTTTTTGCGTACGCGTACTGAGCCACCCCTGAAGCGAAAGCAGCCTCGCATGTCCGATACGAACGAAGAACAGATTCCGCAGAGCGACGACGCAGCGAACACCACTGAAACAACAACCGCAAGCAGTGACATTCAGGAACCGCCAACATCGTTTGGTGGCATCTTCCGAAAGCTTGGTCCGGGCCTGATCATCGCGGCGAGCATCGTCGGGTCAGGAGAATTGATCGCCACGACGAAAACCGGAGCACAGGCCGGCATCTCGCTGTTGTGGCTGGTCATCGTTGGTTGCGTGATTAAAGTCTTCGTGCAGGTAGAACTCGGTCGAGTCGCGATCAGTCAGGGCGAAACCACACTGACATCGCTCAATCGAATCCCTGGCCCGCGACTGGGTGTCAGTTGGATCATCTGGTACTGGCTGATCATGATGCTGGTCGGCTTTGGCCAGTTGGGCGGCATCATCGGCGGAGTCGGGCAGGCTATGGCACTCGCTCGACCACTGACCGGCGACTACGTCGAAGCCATCAGGTTTCCCTCTGAAACCGAGCTGAAACGGTACATCGCCTGGGACGATGAAAAGAAAAACCACAACAACGACTTCCACGCGACACTGCCCCTGGACCAGCAGAAGCGTGTCACCCGTGCTCAGGAAGTGATTGAATCCCGGCTGGCGAAACTCGATGAAGGATCGCCCGGTCGCGCCGCCGAAACGGTGCAGTTGGTCCGAGCCCTGATCGAAAAAGAGCGAGAAGCCAAAGCGAGAGAAGACGCCGGCGACAAGTTTGACAAAGAGGCTTTTCTGAAAGCAGAGAAGTCCGCCGTCAAAGCAGTACTGACCCCGCAGACGTGGGACGACAAGTACTGGTCCGTTGTGGTCGCCATTATGACGATCGTCCTGCTGGTTCGAGGCAGGTACGGACTGATCCAGAACGTTTCGACATTCCTGGTCGTCGGCTTTACGTTTATTACAATTGGCAACGTCGTCGCGCTCCAGTTCAAGCCTGAATTCGCCATGAGCGCGGGCGAGATCTTTGCCGGACTGATGCCACTGTTACCTGATGTCGGCATCGAGCCGCCGGGACTTCCGTACTGGGAGCTGAAACAGCCTCTGGCAACCGCACTCGCCACGTTCGGCATCATCGGAGTCGGAGCGACTGAACTGGTCGCTTACCCGTACTGGTGCATCGAAAAGGGCTATGCAAAATACACCGGCCCGAAGACGAACGACGAAGCCTGGCATCGCCGAGCGAACGGCTGGATCAACGTCATGAAGTGGGACGCGTTCGCGTCGATGTTGATTTACACCATCGCAACGCTGGCCTTCTTCTTCATGGGCGTTGCCGTCATGTACCAGAACGGGCTCGACCCGGAGGGCATGCGGATGGTCAGCACGCTGCTCGAACAGTACGTGCCGGTCTTCGGCGAGTACGCCAAGTGGCTGTTCCTCGTCGGAGCGATCGCGGTGCTTTACTCGACCTACCTGGTGGCCAACGCCGCCTGGACGCGAGTTTACACCGACGCGTTCAAAGTCTACGGGCTGATGAGTCGAGATAACGAAAAGGCTCACAACCAGTCGATCCTGATTCTGGCGATCGTGCTGCCGCTGATTTCGATGGGCCTTTGGTGCAGCGGTATCAACCCGGTGAAGCTGGTTCTGCTCAGCGGCCTGATGCAGGCGATCATGCTGCCGATGCTCGGCTTTGCAGCACTCTGGTTTCGCTACACAAAAACGGATGAGCCGATTCGCCCAGGTAAGGTTTGGGACGGCTGTCTGATCCTGTCGTGCATCGGCCTGCTGATCGCGGGTGCCTGGGGCGTTTACAGCACGCTGTAATTGTCTCCCTTTCGATGCCGCATCGAACATCGTCGCCGCTGAGGAATGGAAATCATGGACGTTTTCTTTTCGTTTATTTCGCTGGTGCTGCTGAGCGCCGGCCTGGGCATCGACAATGGCCTGTTGATCGAGTTCTCGCTGAAGGGACTCAACCTCGACGAGAAGAAACATTTGCTGTGGCGATCCGTCGCGCTCGTCATGGCGGCTCTGCTGCGAATCGGATTCCTGTTCAGCCTCTCGCAGCTGTCGTTTCTTGAAAATCCACTGCCGCATTCAAACTGGTTCCCGAACCTGTGGTTCGCTCACGAAGGCGTCGACCTGACCTGGATGAGTCTCGTGCTGTTTGCCGGCGGGCT
>JADHNX010000428.1 GCA_016779365.1 Planctomycetaceae bacterium | reverse complement strand
CGACGCGTTGACAAACAACACGTTCGCGGCCTTCGGAGACCTCGATGCGAGCCCGACGAAAGCCTGGATCGCCACTCATCCGGAATTAGAGGGCGGTCGCTTCTTCAACATCGCCTTCGGACTTCGCCCCGAGGAAGAACTCTTCGACCTGAGAACCGACCCGCACCAGACAAAGAACCTCGCCGCAGAAAAAGACTACGAGTCGGTCCGTCAGGAATTATCCGCGCGCCTGATGAAAGTCCTGAAAGAAACTGGCGACCTCCGAGTCACCGGCGACGGCACCACCTTCGACAAACCACCATTCTCCGGCGAATGGAAAAGCCCCCCGCGAAAGCCACCCACCCGCCCGACGAAAAAGTAGGTTGCCCGACGTCTGGCTGCCTGTCGCCTCACGAATTCAGATCTGAAGTGCAAGGCCAGCGAAGTGCAAGGCCAGCTTTGTAGAGCGCTTCGAGCGGGTGAGAGCCGGCAGTGCCACCCGACCGACTGCCGGTCCGCCGTGATCTGACCGAAGTCGTCATACGCCAGTTCCACCTGATTCACCAAATTCCCCGGCCCGACCGTCACGTCGTCATGACTGCTGAGAGCCGTTCAAGCAGCCCGCGCACTTCGTACGAGTAACTCAGCCGCCGCACAGAACCATCGACGGGCGTAACTGCCTTTCCTCCGGCAGATATTGGAGGGTCTGAGAATGGTGAACAGTGACCTGGATCTGGAAGGCCTCCATGGAGAAAACATTGGCTGGCGTTGGTGACGTTTGCCCGTTTTCGCGCATGGAGGTGTCGTGATGGTGTTGTCTCTGGAGACTCGGATCAACGCTCGACAGGACCTCGAACAGATGCTGGATTCGATTGATGAGTCGCTGGCAGACGGTCATCCAGCAATAGGGGCCACCCATTGTTGAGGGTGGTGTGGTTTTGTTGGGGTTTCGAGGCGCTGTCAACCGTGGCAGTTTCCAGGGGCAGTTCGCGGGCCGCACGAGGTTTTGTTTTGGGGCCGGTTGTTTGAAACGTTCCTGCCGCTGCATGACCGTGTTTGTGAGCAATCACGACCACACTCGATCAACTCTGGCAACGTCAACTGTGAATTTGCGCGGCGTCATCAGTAACTGGTAGTCGTCCAGGAAGGGATGGTTGCTCGCACGTTTTTAAGTCAGGCTGGTCAGGGGGCCGTCGTTGCAGTTGCCGGTGTGGCCGCCTGCTCGCGCTTACCGCCTGCGCCCAGGTTGATCACCAGTCGGCAGCCGAAGTCGTTGATGTAGGCGGTGACAGCGTCGCCGTCCCCTTCGGGATGGAAGAATTTCCGATAGGCGCTGCGCGCGTACTTCGCGTAGCGGAACCATGATCCACCTCGCAAAACTCGGAAACGTCCCGCCTCTGGCCCCACAGGATCAACAAGCGGAGCGTCGAAGTAGTAACGGGAGTCGTACCGATCATGGCACCATTCCCAGACGCCGCCATGCATGTCGTACAGGCCCCACGCATTGGGCTTCTTTCGGCCAACGTCGTGGTAGAACGCCTTTCCGCCGAAGCCCGGCTGGCCTGGCCAGTTCATGTTTCCCTGGTAGTACGCGTGCTGGCCGAGTTGCAAGTCGTCATCCCCGAATGAGAACGTGGTCGTGCTGCCGGCGCGGCAGGCGTATTCCCATTGCGCCTCGGTCGGCAATGCAAACGAGTGGCCAAGTGCCTTCGCCTTGGCCTTCTGGATGAAGCTCTGGCAGTCGTTCCAACTGAGCAGATTCATTGCTTTGGTGGGACCGCTCATTTCGTGGTCGCCGCCTCGTGTAAGACCATCGAGGCCCTGGTGCGTCCCCATCAGAGCTTCCCATTGGCTCTGGGTGAGTTCATACCTCGCCATGTAGAACGGCCTGGAGATGACGACGCGGTGCAGCGGCAGTTCGTCCCGGTCGCCGTGTTCAGAACCCATGACGAACGAGCCTGCCGGAATCAACACGAACTCCATCTTTACCTTGTCGCTCAGTTCGATGGAAAACTCTTCGGGCAGCGGTCTCCCATCAGGAGTGACTGTGACTGCCCCCGCTTTCAGTGCCGCGGCCACCTGTTCTGAATCAGCACCGGGATCCCGCTTTTGCTGGCGGGGTTCGTCGTCGGGATCGAGGGCTGGGGACACTCCGGCGACGTCTTTAATTCTCATTGCTACGCGGAAGCTCATGTGTGGATGCTGATTGGACCGCTGCGTGATGCGCATTCGGTAGGCGGAATCGCCACCCCAGCGTCCCCAGTCAAACGAACTGCCGCGGATGATCCTCCGCAGGTCGTTCTTCTCGCTCTGCTGCGCTGGTCCGGTTGGATCATTCAGCGGCGATTCTTTATAGGAATAGCGGTGCCACCAGTCGGCGACATGCTCCCACATATTGCCGTGCATATCGTACAAGCCAAACGGATTTGGCTTTCGCTGTGCGACGCGCTGCGGCACATCGAACTTCTGCACGCCGTTTGACCAGATCGCGTACTGGCTGGCCTCTTCCTCGCTGACGTCGAAGTCGCCGAAACTCCACGGAGTGGTGGTGCCGGCACGGCAGGCGTATTCCCATTCAGCCTCGGTGGGCAGCGCGTATTCAACGCCCTCTTTTTCACTCAACCACTTACAGAACGCGACGCAGTCGTTCCAGCACAGATGCATCACCGGTTCGTCGTCCTGCTGTTTGTAATTCTTCCGCCAGGCCATTGGCTTTCGCCAGGTGGACATCGGCCGCCCGCCTTTGTAAGAGACACCGCTGTTGAGCCCCTGTTCGGCCTCGGTCCTGTAGCCGCTCGCATCAGCGAACTGACGGAACTGGGCAACAGTCACTTCGGTCGCACCCATATAAAACGGTTTCGTCAGTCGGACGCGATGCGCGGGCATCATCAGCATCGACCAGACGATCTGCCCACCGCGGTTCTTCTTCATTTCCGGATCGGCGTCGACCACTTTGACTAGTTCATCAAACTGTTCTTCGTTGCGACCCATCGTGAACTCGCCAGGCGGCAACAGGACCATCTTCATGCCGAGCGAATTCGTTTCGACGACTTCCTGCTTCAGGTGACTCGCCCAGCTCTGCTGCAGGCTGCGAGCTGTCTCTTTGCTGAATGGCGCTTCAGCCAGTGGAGGTGACGCGGATGTTGCCGCCTCACCGGAGCGGGTTTCGGCGGCAATCGCGGGATCGCTCGCGTGACACGTCAGCAGTGCGCCTGCGACGGCAATGATGCAGATTCTCACTGAGCCTCTCCTGGAGTTGCTGATTCAAGTGTCGCTGATCAAGTGGCACAGACTGCGCCGGGTTTGATCAGTGTCAGGTGCAGCCTGGCTTCACGCAGCGGAAGCTGACTCCAGCCATCGCGTCGGCCAGCGGCGGACGGCTGTGGCGCTTCGTGCATGTGAAATAGTCGGCACGGTTCGCCTTGCACCAGCCTTTGAACATCACGCGGTACTTGTACCAGGTATCTGGCTGGAAGGCCTATTGCGCCCCTTTGGGATTGACGGCCACGCCGTCGGCCGGAGCCTTCTGGTACGAAGCGTTATCAAAGTAGTCGGCACACCACTCGCCCGAATTCCCCGCCATCTGGAACACACCTTCCGGAGTGGCTCCTGCCGGAAACCAGTCGACCGGAACTGTGTGCTTGTACTGAATCGGGAAGTCAAGCCGTTTGTCATCGGGCGGCTCGTTGCCCCAGGGATACCGACGCCCTTCTTTGCCACCGGCTGCGTATTCCCATTGTGCCTCGGTGGGCAACTGCTTGCCTGCCCACTTCGCGTAGCCTTTGGCCTGATACCAGTTCACCAGGACGACGGGGCGCTTTGCCAGAGAGTGATCAGCCGGGATGAACTTTCCCGCATTCTCTCCCTCGACCGCCTTGCCAATCTGCTGATTCCAGGGCGTCCAGTACCCGACGTTGCCGTCGTTCAGAAACCGGCAGTACTCCTCGTTGGTGACCTTGTACTTGTCGATATAGAAAGCCGCGACGCGCACCTGATATTTGTCACCGCGGAAGGGCTTATCATTCTCGCCCAGCCCGCCACCGGAAGAGTCCCAGTATTCACCGCTGCGTGTGAATTCGCCTTTCTCCAGCAGGACCATTCCATCGGTCTTTAGCTTCTTGCCTTCTTCGCCGTGTACCGGGATCATGTCCGGTTCGACGCCGGTCTCCATGATGCTGGCGCCGAGCTTCTCCTTGACGGCAAGAGCTGCACCCGGCGTCGAGACAAACGCTCGCAGCCGTTGAAGCGAGTCGGCGTTGTCGACCCACAACCGTAGACCGATCATGTCGACAAACTGCTTCTCATTAACCTTCGTCCGATCGACCGCATCGACAACGACCTGAGAGCCGTCGGGACTCTGTTGGGCTCGAAGTTGCAACGTCGGCCCGTCCGGCTTAGCAGGTTCCTTTGGTTCTTCGGCAGCAACGGTCAGCGACAACCCCGTCAGGAACGTCGCTGCGAAAATTGCGAGCGTTTTCATGGTTGGATTCTCCGTTCGTGGAGTCAGGACGCCAGTGCGTCTCACTCGTTTTCGGGACAGTATCCGATCAGTCAAAGTCCGCGTTCCAGCAACACGGGAACACTGCGGCAGTTTTGTAGGGTTTTCGGATCACCGTCAACCGTTGCAGTTTCCAGTGCCAGCTCGCGGGTGGCCCCGGTTGCTTGCAACCAGGGCGGCGGAGCCGCGAGAGGTCTTGTTGGTGGCCGGCTCTTTGGGAAGCGTTCCTGTTGTTGCGCGAGCCTGCCGGTCGTTTTCCCGTACTCATTTCTGACTGGCCGGTCGGACCCGGCCCTGCATGGAGTCGGGAACGCATTGATCTGACGAACGAGGCTCCTCCGCAGACGCGGTCGTAGAGATTCGGGAAAGGTTATGTCAGGCCGGTGAGGGGGCCGTCGTTGCAGTAGCCGGGGTTGCCGAAGGTTTTGATTTCGTGGCCGAAGCTATGGGCCAGCGAGAGCAGCAGACGATTGTGCGGCACTCGGTCGAATTTGATCGCCTGGCCGGTTTTAAAGTCGGAGCCGCCACCCAGCAGGACGAACGGGATGTTGTCCAGGGTGTGCGAGTTGCCTTTGCCCAGTTCGTTGCCCCAGACAATCTGCGTATTGTCGAGCAGGCTGCCTGGCCCGCCGGGTTCGGGGGTTTCGGCCAGGCGTTTGACGAGGTAGGCGAGCTGCTCGGCGTACCAGGTGTTGATCTTCGTCAGCTTTTCCTGAGCGTCCTTGTTGTCGTCGCCTTCGTGCGACAGCGAGTGCTGGCCCTCCTCGATCCCGAGCCATCTCATTCGGGCATTGCCGACGGAATTCGTGT
>JADHNX010000427.1 GCA_016779365.1 Planctomycetaceae bacterium | reverse complement strand
TGATGCGAAATACATCGAGTCGCCTGCTGCCACTGAATCTCAAAGTTTATTAAGTGCTCGATTCAGCTCGGCGATTACGTCCTGCGTGGCGTCGATCCCGACTGAAAGTCGCACGAGTCCGTCGGTGATTCCCCACGCTCGTCGATCGTCAGCATCCATAAATTTGTGAGACGTACCGGCTGGCCAGGAGATCGTTGTTCGAACATCGGCCAGCGTCGGTGAAAACGGAATTGAATCCGCGAGTTCTCGAAGCAACGTTCGCACGCCAGCTTCTTTTGTGTGAAGCTCGAACGACAGCATCCCGCCGCAGCCGTTGGGCAACAACCTGTTCGCCAGTTCGAAGTTCTGGTGACTCGACAGTCCCGGATAAACCACGCGGCTGACCGCTGAGTGCTGCTCCAGGAACTCGGCCACCAGAAGAGCGTTTGAACTGGCTCGTTCGATTCGCAGTGGCAGCGTTCTCAGCCCTCTCGACGCGAGCCAGCACTCGAACGGGTTCGCGTTCAGTCCGTAAAGACTGGCAACTCGTCTAACGCGAGTGACCGCTGCGCGTTCGCCAGCCACAACTCCCAGCATCACATCGCCGTGTCCATTGAGATATTTCGAGGCACTGTGAAATACGAGCTTCGCGCCGTGTTCCATCGGCCGGAACAGGCACGGCGTGGCGAATGTGTTGTCGACGACGACCGGCACCTCACCCATTGCGTCGACAAGGGCCGGCAGATCGACAACTTCCATCAGCGGGTTGGAGACGCTTTCGACCAGGCACAGCTTTGTGTTTTCTTTGACGGCCGAACGCATTTCGTCGGTGCGTCGCGAATCGGCAAAGGTCACCTCGATACCGAACCGTTTCGAAAGCTCTTCGAGTTGCTGGGAAGTCCGTCCGTAAAGTACGCGAGCGGCGACGACATGGTCGCCAGTTTTCAGATGGCTCAACAGAATTGCCGATACCGCAGCCATGCCTGACGCACAGACGGCTCCGGCATCGGTCCGTTCGAGATTCGCGACATCCTGAGCAAAAGCGGAGTGATTCGGATTCCCGTCTCGGGTATAGATGTAGCCCTGCTCGGCACCACTGACGACTGCTTCGAGTTGCTCGACACCGTGCAGGTCAAAGGCGGTCGTCTGATAAATCGGCGGGTTGCTCGGTCGAGTTGTAAAGTCGTCACTCCAGCCACCTCGAGCGCACAACGATTCGTCAAACAATGGCTCGCCCATGACGATCCTTCTTTCATAGCGTCGCGGAAAATGCGGGTTCAGGGACGCGTCAGCAACTCAACCTCAGATTTGTTGACCGAGTCTGCCATTCCGGTGTTGCCGGAATCGTCCATCGACGGCAGAGACTCCTGAATCTGAACGAGCGTGCTTTCGGCTTCAGGTGACGGTCCGCGTAATTCGGTCGCCGATTCATCGGCGATCGTCCCGCTGGCTCCGAAACCGAACAGGGTGACTTTCACGGTTCGCAGAAATCCCTTCAGGCTGCCGAACGTCTGAGCAACGGCCGTTGGTTCATAGCCCGAGTGAACCATGCAGTCGGTGCATTTCGGATTGCCGCTGCAACGTCCGTACGAATTCCAGTCGGTCGTCTCCATCAGTTCTTTGAACGATCCGCAGTACCCTTCCTGCAGCAGGTAACACGGCTTCTGCCAGCCGAAAAGGTTGTAAGTCGGGTTTCCCCAGGGAGTGCATTCGAGATCGAAGCGGCCCCGCAGAAACTCCAGAAACAACGGCGACTGATTAAATCGCCACGACTTCTTTGGACGGTCCAGCAGCTTGCCAAACAGTCGCAATGTTTCGTTCCGGTGAAGAAAGTGTTCCTGATCCGGAGCTTTTTCGTAGGGATAACCCGGAGAAACCATCATGCCCTCGACGCCGAGTTCCATCAGCGTATCGAAAAATCGTTGGCAGGTTTCCGGATCGGCGTCGTTGAACAGCGTGGTGTTTGTGGTGACCCGAAATCCTTTTTTGAGCGCTTTGCGGATGGCTCGAACGGCGACTTCGTAGATGCCGTCGCGACAGACTGCCCGATCGTGCTCGTCCTGGAGCCCGTCGAGGTGCACGGAAAATGTCAGATACTTCGACGGAGTGAATCGGTCGAGATGTTCTTCCAGCAGGATCGCATTGGTGCAGAGGTAGATGTACTTTTTCCGCTCAACGAGCCCTTCGACGATCTTGTGAATTTCAGGGTGGAGCAGCGGTTCTCCGCCGGGAATTGAGACCATCGGGGCGCCGCATTCTTCGACGGCCTGAAAGCATTCTTCCGCCGCGAGATTTCTCTTCAGCACGCTGTTGGGATGCTGAATTTTTCCGCAGCCGGCGCAGGCCAGATTGCATCGAAAAAGTGGTTCGAGCATCAGAACCAGAGGGTAACGCTCAATCCCTCGCAACTTCTGCCGCAAAACGTACGACGCGACCGTCCACATTTGCGAGACGGGAACTCCCATAGAATGCCTCCATGCGTCAATCAGTGCCGCCAGTGCCGCTGCCACAATGCGAAAAGAATTGACTGGGCTGAGTATGCTGCAAAGGGCAGTGTGGTAACAGCTTTCGGGCAATCTGTCAGCCCCGCTCCCCCTCGCTCGCGGATCACGCCGCCCGAACTTAGACTCCGCAACTGGTCGTCCTGCTGAATTTCCCAGCAGCCGTTTACTCAGGATTTCAAAGCAGAATACCAGGCAGAACCATGCCGGACTGGCTGGCCGTTGGAATTGGCGGGTTCGTGGGAGCAGTCTCGCGATTCCAGATCAGCCTCTGGCTGAGCGTCTGGAGCACTCAGAAATTCGGTCGCATTTATCCTTTCGGTACGTTCGCCGTGAACGTCGTCGGCTGCCTGTTCATCGGAATTCTGATGGCACTGGCGGTGGATAGAAAGATTTCGGACGTGTGGCAGAAGATTCTGGTGACTGGTTGTCTGGGGTCGCTGACGACGTTTTCCACGTTCAGTTACGAAACGATCGGTTTGATCCGGAGTGATCGACCGGGGCTGGCGGCTGTTTACGTTGTCGCCAACCTGGCGGTCGGATTAGTCGCCGTCATGGTCGGAATGGGGATTGCCAGAGCGATCGTTCGCTGACCGCACCGTTTCGTCACCGATAATTACGCCCGGATTAACGGCCCTGATTCAGCAGCAGAAATTTCGAACCACAGAGACTCAGAGACACCGAGGAAGAGGCATCCTGAAAAACTCTGTGTCTCTGCGTCTCTGTGGTTAAATTCGGGAAGCTATTTTGAACACGATGTCTTAGATGGAGAGTCCACGTTGAGCCACGACATTTACTCGAACCCGCTGATTTCCCGATACGCGTCCCGCGAAATGGCACAACTCTGGTCTCCGCAGCGGCGAATTGAGACCTGGCGTCGCATGTGGGTTGCCCTGGCCGAGTCTGAAAAAGAACTCGGTCTGAATATTTCCGACGAGCAGATCAACCAGCTCAAGGCCAACATCGAGAACATCGACTTCGAAGCGGCTGCCGGCTACGAACGCGACCTTCGTCACGACGTGATGGCTCATGTTCATGCTTACGGAGACGTCTGCCCGGAAGCTCGCGGCATCATTCATCTCGGAGCGACAAGCTGTTACGTCACCGACAACGCCGACCTGGTACTTCTTCGCGAAGGTCTGGAACTGGTTCGAAACCGTCTGGTCCAGGTGATTGATGCCCTTGGCGCATTCGCGTCGGAATATCGCGACCTGCCGTGTCTGGGCTTTACGCATCTGCAACCGGCTCAACCGACAACTGTCGGTAAGCGAGCCACGCTGTGGTGCTACGACCTGGTGCTCGATCTGGAAGAGCTCGAACACCGAATCAATAAGCTGCGGTTCCGAGGTGTCAAAGGAACGACGGGCACTCAGGCCACCTTCCTTTCGCTGTTCGAAGGTGACCATGGCAAGGTCGAAGAACTCGATCGCCTGGTGACTGCGAAGCTCGGCTTCGACGAGTCGTACGCCGTCACCGGCCAGACTTACAGCCGCAAAGTCGACGCTCAGATCATCGGAGTCCTGTCGGGGATTGCTCAGTCCGCAAATAAAACCGGCTCCGACATGCGGATTCTGCAAAGTCGAAAAGAACTGGAAGAGCCATTCGAGAAAAAGCAGATCGGGTCGTCGGCGATGGCCTACAAGCGAAACCCGATGCGTTCTGAGCGAATGTGCTCGCTGGCTCGTTTTGTCACGAGCCTGCAGAGCAGCGCGGATCAGACATTCGCCAACCAGTGGCTGGAACGAACTCTGGACGACAGCGCGAACCGACGACTGACAATCCCGCAGGCATTCCTGGCCATCGATGCCGTGCTGATCCTTTATCAGAACATCACGAATGGCCTGGTCGTTTACCCGAAGACAATCGAAAAACATCTCAACGAAGAGCTTCCATTTATGGCCACGGAAGAAATTCTGATGGCTGGTGTCCAGGCCGGTGGCGACCGTCAGGAACTGCACGAGCTGATTCGTGTCCACAGTCAGGAGGCCGCGCGACAGGTTAAAGAAAACGGCCTGTCAAACGATCTGATGGAGCGTTTGAAAGGTGATTCGGCCTTTGCAAATGTTGATCTTTCCGGAGCACTCGACGGTCGGCGATTCGTCGGTCGTGCTCCCGAACAGGTTGATTCGTTCGTGACGAACATCGTCCAGCCGATTCGCGATCGCTACGTGGGAGCCGGCTCGGGCTTGTCAGGTGAAGTGACTGTCTAAAATCCCGTGTGCACTATGTCGGGCAAGCCGGGTGGGCACTGCCCACCAAAATGTCTGAACGATTGGTGAACCGTTATCACCGACACCTGGATCAATGGTGGGCAGTGCCCACCCTGCGGGCGAAGTTTTCTATGTCGGACTCTACAGCTCAATTTGCTCCCAAACGGATTGCCGTCATCGGTGCTGGAGTGTCTGGACTTGCGACTGCGCATCGGTTGATTGAGTTGTCGAACGACGGGCCGACCAAATTCGATGTCACGCTTTTCGAGGCAAGTGATTCGCCTGGCGGTGTCGCGGGAACGCGAAAAATCGGAGATTACCTGGTCGAAACCGGGGCGGACATGTTCATCACGAACCAGCCGGCTGCGTTGAATCTGTGCCGCCGAATCGGCCTGAGTGACGAACTGATTCCGACCGAGACGACTCATCGTGGCTCGCTTGTTTTGCGGCAGGGTAAACCCGTACGAATTCCCGAAGGGTTCATGCTGATCAGTCCGGCGAAAGTTTGGCCGGTTCTGACGTCATCCATTTTTTCGCCGCTGGGCAAACTGCGGATGGGGCTTGAGTATCTGCTGCCTCGCCGAAAAGCTCAGACGGACGAA
>JADHNX010000426.1 GCA_016779365.1 Planctomycetaceae bacterium | reverse complement strand
AAATGCGTCAACACAATCAGAAACAGCAGATATGCTCCAAAAATCGACGCCGATGCCAGCCTGAATCCAAACAGCCAGAACTCATAAATGAAGGTTCGCATTTCGAGTCTCGCGATGGCATCGGGACAATTTCGTGAGCCTGGCAAGTTAGCCGTTCGAGTCCAGTCTCGCCAACGCATGCTTCGCAATGGCCGTAGCTGTGGAATTCAGAAAACGCTCTGATTCGAACGGCTTCGCCCTCTCTGTAAACGGTGCCGATTTCAGGAAAATGCTGATAGAATCTTTCACACAGATATTTGCCTCAATGAAACAAGCCAGCCTTTCGACAGGACCAAGCACGATGACTCAATCAACCCGCCGCCAGTTTATTCAGTCCGGAATCGCCGCTGGAGCGTTTCTGGCAACGGCATCGCACCGTTCATTCGCCGCCAACGCGAATGAAGAGATCAATCTTGGATTCATCAGTTGCGGTGGGCGAGCCAACCAGTTGATGGGAATGTTCGACAAGATCGACGGCGTCAAAATCACGGCTCTGTGCGACCCGGACGCTGGGCGTGTCGCTGCCACACAAAAGCGATTCCCCAAAGCAAAGGGCTACGCTGACCTACGAGACCTGCTCGCCGACGACGGAGTTGACGCTGTCGTTGTCGCGACGTGCAACCACTGGCACTGCCTGGCCGCGATCTGGGCCATGGAAGCCGGCAAGGATGTCTACGTGGAAAAGCCGCTGTCGCACAGCCAGTGGGAAGGTCAGCAGACAGTCGCCGCCGCGCGAAAGTACAAACGAATCTGTCAGGTCGGCACGCAGCAACGTTCTGATCCGATGCAGGCTGAAATCAAAAAGTTTCTGCACGAGGAGAAAGGGCTCGGCGAAATCGTTTCGGCACGAGTCAACCGCTACGGAGTGCGAGGTGCCATCGGCAAAACGACAACGCCTCTGAAGATTGATTCGAGTATCAACTACGACCTGTGGCTCGGACCCGCTCAGGACAAACCGATCTTCCGCAACAAACTTCAGTACGACTGGCACTGGGACTGGAACACCGGCTCGGGCGAGATGGGCAACTGGGGTGTTCACGTTCTGGATGACCTCCGCAACAACGTTTTTCAGGACAAGGTCACGCTGCCAAAACGCATCTTCGGTGGCGGTGGACGAGTTGCCTGGAACGATGCCGGCGAAACTCCGAACGTCCACTTCGTCTACTTTGACACCGGCTCGATCCCCGTCGTCATCGGACTGAGCAATCTGACAGAAGCACCCGGCAAAAAAGGCTCCGCCAAACATCCCGGCCCCGGCAGCGGGTACATCGCTTACTGCGAAGGTGGACGCTTTGAAGGACAACGAGGAAGCGGAGCCGCCTTTGACAAAAACGGCAAGCAGATCAAATCCTTCAGGGGCAAAGGCGGCAACGATCTGCACCAGGCGAACTTTATCGCTGCCGTGAGGTCACGGGATTCGTCCACTCTGAATACTGACGTCAAAGTCGGCCACCTTTCGACAGGGTGGTGCAACCTCGCCAACATCGCGTTCCAGGCCGGCAGCACGTTTACGCATGAAGCCGCGAAAGAAGTCAACGGCGACCGTGGCGTCTGGAGCAGCCTGCTGAACGAAACCGAAAAACATCTCGGAGCACACGGCATCGACATTGCCAGTTCAGAAATCAAGCTCAGCCCGATGCTGCACGTCGATGTCGAGAAAGAAGTCTTCGTCGGCGAGCACTCCGCCGCAGCCAACGAATTTCTGAAACGTCAGTACCGCTCCGGCTACGAAGTCCCGACTCTGGTCTGATTCTCAGACAATCACGCACCAGCGACTGACCTAAACTTACTGATCCACTCAATTATCCGGAAACCAGCATGTCGTTGAAGTCAGTTTGCTGTCTGGCCATTTGCACGTTGTGTTGCTTGACCAGTTCCATCGTCACGATGGCTCAGGAAAAGCCGGTCGCTCCACCAGCGAAGATGAAGCTTGTCTGGAGCGATGAGTTTGATGGTAAGTCGCTGGACTATTCCCGATGGGGCGTGGAGGAAAACGCGTTCGGTGGCGGAAATCAGGAATTGCAGATTTACACCGACCGAGCAAAGAATGTCCGAGTCGAAAATGGTCACCTGGTGATCGAGGCTCATCGCGATCATGCAGGCATCAGCGGAACCGTGCGTGAGTATTCATCAGGACGAGTCAGAACGAAGCATCGCGGTGACTGGAAGTACGGTCGCATCGAAGTCCGTGCGAAGATGCCCGTCGGACAGGGCATCTGGCCAGCCATCTGGATGCTGCCAACTGATGAAAAATACGGAGGGTGGGCCGCCAGCGGTGAGATCGACATTATGGAATACCGCGGGCAGACTCCGAACGAAGTGCTCGGCACTCTGCATTACGGAGCCGGTTGGCCGAACAACAAATACTCGGGCGACACATTCAAGCTGAAAACGGGCTCGTTCAGCGACGACTTCCACACCTTTGCCGTTGACTGGACGGAAGGAAAAATCGTCTGGTTAGTCGACGGCTCTCCCTGGCAAACGCAGACCAGATGGCACAGTGAAAACGGTCAATTCCCCGCACCGTTTGATCAGAGATTCCATCTGCTTCTGAACCTGTCGGTCGGCGGTCATTTCGTTGGATCGCCAAACGAAACGACAAAATTCCCGCAGAAATTCCTCATCGACTACGTCCGGGTCTACCAGTAGGTCGACGACAATTTCATCAGCATCGACTTTCGCTTTCCCCGTAACCGCTCACGGAGGCGCATTGAGATTTCCGGGGAGTTGGCCTCGACCGGTGTGTGGGCGATTGGCGACAGCTTCCGCATGTCGCTGAAATTACGGAAGATTTGATGACTCGACTGACGCCTGAAACTCAGGCAGTCATTCGCTGACTGAAGGAGCAGCATGATCAACTAAAAAGCAGACCGAAGCGTTGGGAGCCGGGGCATCGTCGTTGCCTCGCCGGAGTTGATCACCGTGACTTAAGATGACTGACTCTCTCTCAAACGATTCGTCGAATTTCAAAATTCAAACTGCGAGGATTCTGGCGAGGCACTCCTGATGCAACAAGAAAGGCACCGATGACCAGTTTTTACCGAACGTGCAGCATTCTGCTCCTGATGGTTACGGCTTCGCTGGCTCCGCAGATCGCGAACGCTCAACGCGCGGCGTCGCTGCCGAAGCCGGGCGAAGTTGTTGTCGATCAGCACCGCGCGGAGATCATTCTCTCGGCAAAGGTGCAGTTCCCCGAAGGCAAGCCCTGCATCAACGAGTACGGCGAACGCGTGCAGGCTTTCGCCGGCTGCTCAAAGGCGGCAGGCGGTGATGCGAAGATGGCCGGATACTTCGTGTTTCTCGTCGATGTGCCGACCGAAGCCGTTTACGACGGCATGGTGTCGCTCGGGTGCAAGCCGAAAGTCCACTACAGCATTCAGGAAGGCAAGAATCGCAGCGGGTTGAAAGAGAGCACGACAGAGGCCGACTACCTGCAGGGCGATCCGGTTGTCCTGTCGGTCTTCTGGAAGGACGAGTCCGGAAAGTGGATCGAGAAGCCTTATCAGCACTTCGCGACGGAAATCACGATGCTCGGCGAACGCGAGATCGAGAAACCGTGGACCCCGCATTTCGTGTTTCACGGCAGCGGCGCGCTGCACAGTTCCGGGACCGGCTGCATCGCCTGTCCGTGTGACTGCCCGGGCGGAATCATCGCCGACAATCGCATGCCGATTTACGACCCGAAGCCGCGCGTCAAATTCGACATGTCGAAAGCACCGGCTCCGGGCACGCAGGTGTATGTTCGAATTCGTGCCGTCTCGACCTTTGCTGAATAGGTCGGACACACCGGCATGAATCCATCAAATCTCCAGCGACCAAATCTCCAGCGAAAACGACAGTCGCACGCGATGACCGTCGCTCGGCTGAGTGGGGCTCGAATAACCGTCGCCTGGCTTGCGATGCTGGTCGGGCTTGCGATGCTGGCGGATTCGGCGACCGGAGCCGAACCGCCGACGATCGGCGAACACGACGACAACGTTTACACGCTGGCGTTTTCCCCGGACGGGCGACGGCTCGCGAGCGCCTCGGGCGATCACACCGCTGTGCTGCGAGACGTCGTGGATGGCGGGAACCGGGTCACTCTGCCACATGAGAGCCCGGTTTACGCGGTCCAGTACTCGCCGGACGGTCGCCTGATCGCGACGGCGGACGGAACGGGTCATGTTCGTCTCTGGAGCCCGACCGGGACGCAGATCGCGGTCCAGCAGAAGCACACCGATGCCGTCTATGCCGTCGCGTTTTCTCCGGACGGACTCAGACTGGCGACCGCTGGCGGCGGCGGAAACGGCGGAGATACCCGGTGCCTGATCTGGGACGTGCCGAGCCTGACGCTGCGACAGGAACTGTCCGGCCACACCCGCGCCGTGTACGGACTCGTGTTTCGTCCGAACGGGAAGTCGCTGATTTCGGCCAGCAGTGACCGCTCGCTGCGTGTGTGGGATCTGTCGAACGCGTCGTCGGAGATCTTCGAGGATCACACCAGCGACGCGTACCGCTGCGGCCTGTCACCGGACGGCAGGCTTGTCATCAGTGCGGGGCAGGACAAGCACGTTCGACTGCGAACTCTGCACGAGTCGAAAACGTCGTCAGCCTCGGACTCGACCACAGTCTCGGTTTCGGTCTCGCTCGAACCCGTAAGTCGCGATCCGGTTTACGGAGCACTGTTCACTCCCGATGGCCGGCTGATCGTCGCTGCTGGCGACGACTGTCGTTTGCACATCTGGAACAACACGACGGGATACCCGCACCAGAGTGCAACCCGCATCAGCCGACAGGCTCTGTACGCGCTGGCGGTGTCGCCTGACTCGAAGTCGGTCGCGGTCGCGGGGGCCGACCACCGGATTTACCTGATCGAGCTACCCGGTCCGGCAGACGCCAAATAAGCAGCGACGCTTCACCCACGCCCTTCATACCTGCATGATTTGCCACCGCGCCGACCGCGATTTCCGCCTGACTGACGCGCATGGCCACGTTATGCAGAAAATCCTGAAGTTTCTGGCCGGCTCGTCAGAATTCTGCGTGACCGACCTGACTTGTTGAAACTGAGCAAGCACGCGACGGAGGCCAATGGAGACGTTGTGCGGTCTCGACTCAGGCTGGCCGGAACTTCTGACAGTGCCCGGCCTGATTGCGTCCGTTTGTTGATTGATCAAATCCTCGATCGATGCGACCATTCGCACGCTCGGAGTCCAGTGCTCTGGCCCTTCCGCAATCTCCGCAGGAGGTTGAATCGATCAGAACTCTCAAACAATCCGCACAACGACAAAGATA
>JADHNX010000425.1 GCA_016779365.1 Planctomycetaceae bacterium | reverse complement strand
CATAGTTCAGAAACGCATCCGGCAAACGTGCATCCATGATTCACTCCTTCGACGATCGGGTTTGGATACGATCGTCTGGCGCAAATCTCATGCCGTTGGTCGGATGCCTCTCAATTCAGTTCTTTGTCAGCCTCTAAAGCAGTGTCATGCCGACTTGCAATGATGTTGATGATATATCGGTAATTGCAATGGCTTGTATGCGGCAAATCGATTTGTCAAACGGTCCGCCACGGCCATACTTCAACACTGCCAGAGGTTGGTAACTGCAAAGGATTCACCATCATTTTCAACAAGGGAGTGTCAGGATGCTCGTATTAAACCGTCGACAGAATGAGGAGCTTGTGATTGGTGGAGACATTCGAGTGCGGGTCCTGCGGGTTCGCGGAAAGTCTGTCTCACTTGCGATCGATGCTCCCGGATGTGTTTCAATCCTGCGATCCGAGATTGTTGACCAGGACGCCACTTCGACAGCGGAAGCTTTCTCGGTCGTCCGGCTGCGTGAATCGGCTCCAACGACTCTTGCCGACTAGAACCACGTTCCGTGAGTTCATTGAGTCGACGAATTTCTCACTCTGACAGGTTTCGAGAATCCCATGCTGAACCGGCTCAGCGAACTACTCGCCATTCGGGCAACGGGGCTGTCTGCAGCACTGGCCTGTCGCCGAGTCAGGTTCCGGCTACTGGTCGGCTATCTGGTGGCTGGTGTGGTGGTCGGCAAGGGAGTCTTCGGCTGGGTCACTGATGACGAACATGAGATTGCTCACTGGGCTGAGGCGGGTGTGCTTTGCTGCTGTTCTCGATTGGCTTGGAGTTCTCACTTGGTGAACTTTGGTGTTTTGGGCGGAACATTCTGATCGGCGGCGGAACTCGTATGCTGCTCGTCGTCCTGCTTCTGACAACGACCGCGGCTGACATCGAAGCCGCTCAGTATTTCACGCTTTCACTCGTATCGCTGTGCTTTATTGTATGTGTCGATCTGCTTCAGAAGGTGCTGGCGTTGTGGTTGATTCCGCGATTCGCCTGCTATCGCAGCCCGGAACTCATTGTGCGTTTTTCGCTCTGCGTGCTCGGTGGCGTCACTTTCGCTGCCTGGAGCATCGGGCTGCCGCCAGCAATCGGAGCATTCGCTGCTGGGCTGATCTTCAGCGGTAACCGATGGTCGCACCAGATTGACTCGCTGATCCTTCCGTTTCGTGAGACGTTTTCGGCTGTCTTCTTTGTGAGCCTGTCTCTGCTTTCTTGAGCCGTAGTTCGTGCTCGAAGAACCGCTGATCTTTGGCGGGTTCACTCGCAGCACTTCTGGCGGCTAAGGAGACTGCGGCGACGCTTGCACTCAGGCTTACTGGATTGACGTGGAAGTGTGCTGCCGCAATGGGTATCGGTTTGGTTCATGTCGGTGAATTTGCCTTCGTGCTTGTGCTTCCTGGAGCTGAGTCCGGGGTTCTCGACGACACTGACTATCAACGATTCAGCACACTGGCCATCGCCTCGCTTGTGTTGACGCCAATGCTGCTCAAGTTTGGTACTCGGTTGGTGCATGAAGTGGAAAGTAAAACAGTGGCGATGGTCACTGTTCATCCGAAACCGGGGATACCGAATCAGGCAATTGTGATCGGAGCAGGTCCGGTCGGTCGCAGAGTCGCCCCTCATTTGGAAACGTCAGGGCATCGGGCCTGTATGCTCGAATTGAGTTCGGGCAACCTGCAGCCATTCGACCGACAGAGCTTATACACGGTCGCTGGAGAAACCGCTGATCTGTCCGTACTCAAACTTGCATTACGTGAGCGCCGCTGACTGCGTGGTGGTTTGACTGCCCGATGATCTCGCTGCACAGTGAGTCGTAAAGGCGATTCGAACCTGGAACTCCCAATGTTTCATTCTGGTCCGCTGCCGATACGAGTCCAACGTGCCAAAGATGAACAAGCTCGGGGCAGACAGAGCGATCAGTGAAGAAACGGAAGCCCGTCGGAGCCTTCTCAGATGTATCCTCGACACACATGGGCACATTGCCCCACGGGGCGTTGATTCCCAGAAGCAAACGCTTCCAGGTGGCAGCCTGACCTGTGCCTGAAGAAGGCAATCGATGCCACAAAAGCGAAGAGACACAAAGTGCATCAGTACCACACGATTTCACTGAAACGGCGTCAGACTGTAAGACTCCGACAGAACGTTGTTACTGGAAAACAGAAAGCCTGGCCCCATCAGAAGGCCAGGCTTTTTTCATTGTCGGGGTCACGAATTATCGAGAGCTGTTCAAGCGAGAACTTCGGACATCTCGCCGGAGCTGTCGACGAAGGATTCGACCGGAACATCCAATCGGTCGAGCACGGTGACGAACAGGTTCGCCAGCGGAGTCTTATCTTCGAATTTCAGAAACTGGTTGTGCTGCAGGCCGAGTCCGTTTCCACCGGCAAACAGCAGCGGGTAATTCGAGTTGTTGTGGGTCGTGCTGTTGCTGCTTCCGTAAAAGGCCATCGTGTGATCCAGCAGTGTGCCTTCTCCTTCCGGAGCTGACTGCAACCGCTTCAGGAAGTCAGCGAACAGTCCGGCCATGAACTGGTCCCACTTGCCTAGGTCTTCGGCTCCCTCCGGTTTGTTCCAGCCGTGCGCGAGTTTGTGCAGCGTTCCGTTAAATCCGAGCAACTGCGGAAACTTCATTCCCTTTGTCGTGAAGTCGCCCATGCTGGCAATCTGGTAAGTCGCCAGCCGTGTCGAGTCCGTTCGGAACGCCAGATAAATCAGATCGTACATCGTGCGGATGTATTCGTTCGGTGCTTCGTCGTCTGAATCGAGGTGAAGCAGTGAGCGGTCTTCGTCGTTCAGTTCAGGACGCGGAATCGTCAGCCACGCCTGAGAACGCTTCACGCGTTCTTCGATCTGACGAACGGATGCAAGGTACTCGTCCATCTTCTGCCGATCCTGAGTCCCTAGTTGTCGCCGCATCGAACGCGAATGGTCGAGCACTCGATCCAGCATGCTGCCGGCGCTGAGAAGTTCGCGACGTTGCTGTTTGACGCCAGCGTCACCGGTTCCGAACAGCCGATCGAAAATCGTTTGTGGCTGATTGATGGCCGGGATCGGATTTCCATTCTGGTTGAACGAAAGTGTGCTCGTTCGAGTTGGCTCGCCCACGCCGCCATCAGTCGACATGACCAGCGACGAGAACCGGGTTTGCTTGCCGATCGCCGCAGCCGCAACCTGATCGACCGAAACTCCATTCTTGAAATAGCGACCGCGCAGCTCGCTGGCCGTCAGAAAGATGTCACCGGTATCGTGCCCGCCCATGCTCCGCCCATTCGGGTGCGAAAGCCCACCCAGGACAGACACGGATTCACGCAGTGGTTCGAGTGGCTGGAGGGTTTCGTTGAACTTGAAGTCGCGTCCCTGCCCCTCGGGGAACCATCGCCACTGAGCGTTTTCGCTGCCTTCTTTCGGAAGGCTCACGCCGAAGGGAAAGTAGAAGGCGCAGAAGCGTTTGGGGATCGACTGTTGCTGAGCCTTCTGCTCAGCAGCCATGCAGTCAAGCCATGGCAGCCCCATTGCAACGCCCGCACCCTTCAGAAATGTTCGACGATCAAGATGCCATGACTTCATAACGGGGCTCCGACTTTTGATTCGCTTTTACCGTTTTCTTCTTCGGCCCAAAGGTTGCCGATTCACTTTGTGAGGAACGGCTCACTCTTCACTATCTCGTGGATCAGGTCTCTCAACTTGAGATCATTCTGCACAAAATCGTTCGTCAATGCAGCGATTTCCGGTTCGTCGCTCAAATCAAGCGACCTCCCCAGAGACCAGACCAGCAGCTTCGTTACGATCGTTCGAGCAAAGTCGCCGCCACGTTTTTCGAGCAGGTACCGCTTCAACTGTTCGGGACTTTCAACCTTCGAGCCGTCCGGCAGTTCAGTCTGTTGATCAACCGGCAGGTTGATGAACGACTTCCTGCCGGGTTCGGCTCGGCGAATTTGAGTCCGCCAGCGCCCGATCGCGTCGAAGTTTTCCAGAGCGATGCCCCAGGGATCGATGTCTCGATGGCAGATTGCGCAGGCTGGATCTTCAAGATGAATTTCAAGCTGCTTACGAATCGAAAGTTTTGCAAAGTTCGGATTGTCAGTAGCCAGTTCCGGCACGTTCGGCGGTGGCGGAGCCGGTGGGTCGTCGAGCAGCCGTCGCCGCAGCCAGACGGCTCGTTTGATCGGGTGCGAATCTTCGCCGGTCGAATTTGTCAGCAGAATGCTCGCTTGAGTGAGCAGTCCGCCGCGATGATCCTCCGCCTGCAACGGCACGGGTCGATAGTCGTAACCGAAGACATTCTCAATTCCGTAGTGCCGAGCCAACGGTTCGTTCAGCATCGCAAAGTCTGAGTCGACGAAGCTGCGGGCGCTGAGATTTTTACGCAGCAACTCCATCACAAAGTGGAGCGTCTCGTTCCTCATGTGCGGTTTCAGGTTGACGTCGAATTCCGGGTAGTAGTGCTGGCTGATCGCGACTCGGTCCATGCCGCCAAGATTCAGCCACTGATCAGTAAACTGATCTACGAACTTCCATGCACGATCGTCCTCGATCATGCGATCGATCTGAGCGGTCAGCACGTTCGGCTTCAGCAGTTCGCCCGACTCGGCGAGTTCAAACAGTTCATCGTCCGGCATCGAACTCCACAAAAAGTACGACAGCCGCGTTGCCAGTTCCCAGCTTGTAAGACTTCGTTTCTCTTTGCCGGCTGGTTCGGCGAGATAGAGAAAGTCTGGACTGATCAACGCCAGCGCGAGCGTCTCGCGCATCGCCTCTTCGAAAACCGGAAAGTCATCGCGCAGCGAGTTGAAGAATTCTGCAAAGCTGTTGATTTCGGTACTGGCTGGTGGCCGTCGCCACGCTCGCCTGAGGAATCGTTGCAGAACCTGTCGAACGTATTCTGGCTCGTCGGTTTCGCGGAGTTCAGATTCGAAAAGGATTCTCCGATGATGCGCCGGCGGCCAGCTTTCAAACACCGGCCCGTCAAACGTCACGGACTCGACAAACAGTTTCGGATAGTCGGGTTCATCCGGGTAGAACTTTACATCCTTGCCCTTGTCGTCCTTCTTTGTCTGTTGCTTCGGTGGAGGGTTGCCGTCGTCGTAGACGTTTTCGATGTGAATGACCAGGCCGGGAAATTTGCTTTGCCCTCGCACGGGCAATGGGAAGTTTTCGATGCGGCCTCGGATCTCAAAGAGTTCCGACTCCGACGATTTAACATCCGTCTCCAGAGCCGTCGTCAGGATGATTTTCGTGTCAGGTCGGTAGCCGATGGCAACTTTCATTCGCGGAAATCCGATGCCATCTTTCCGCTCGG
>JADHNX010000424.1 GCA_016779365.1 Planctomycetaceae bacterium | reverse complement strand
GGCGATTCAGATGGGGCAGGTGATCAGGCAGCGACTACCGGAAGTGTATCCGGCGCCGGCTGTCACCTGGCCGCTGGCTTCGATCTTGCGTCGCGAGGGACACGCCCGGGTCTCCGAGAATCTGTACCGCAAGCATGTCAGCGCTGACCCGGATGATCAAGTCGGGCTGCGAGCGTCTGCGGAACTCTGGGTGACTCAACCGGTCGACGAAATGCCGAAGAACCTGGGGTACTGCACCTGGGCCACGGTCAGGCCACACCTCGACGGGATCCTCGGCGACGAATGCTGGGGCGAAGCCCGCGAGATTCTGCTTTCACCTGGCGACGGCTCCTCGCAACAACCAGCGTCCGACCCGATCATCGAAAACAAAGCCGCTTATCCATCGGTCATGCTCGCTCACGACGACCAGTTCCTCTACGTCGCCGCCACGCTGCCACGCGCTATTAGCCGTTCGTCCCTCGGCCGGAACAAGTCCCGTCTTCCCCCCGGGGAGGAGAGAGTCAGGGTGAGGGGGGCTGGGAACCAGCTCACATCTTCAGGAACGGACACTCAACCCGCCGTCCAGTTCGAAGGTCGCACGCACGACGCTGATCTCTCCGGTTTCGACCGTGTGAAAATTTCCCTCGACACCGACCGGGACTACTCAACCGCCTTCGAAATCGAAATCGACGAACGCGGCCAGGTTCGAGAATCCTGCTGGGAAGACACGACCTGGAACCCGGAAATGTGGGTCCACGTCGACTCAGAACCAAGCCGCTGGCGTATCGAAATGGCCATCCCCTTCAGAGAACTCGGTCCCCAGGCTCCGCGGCGTCAGGACGCCTGGGCCGTCTCCGTCGTCCGAACCATCCCCGGCGTTGAATGGCAAGCCTGGCCCCCGTCCGCAGTTGACGGGCAACAGGAATCCAAAGGCCTCGTCCAGTTTCGGTAGGGCTGGTAAATCACAGGCCAGGTTCCTTCTGACGGAGTCTGCTGGGAGAAATTTGTCAAAGATGTGAGGCAGAATTTGATCCTGCCTGGGCAGGTTACAGATCTGCTTCACGACAACGACTTCGGCAATCCGATTTTGACCTGCAAAAGAGGAGCTGGCTTTTGTTGTCTGGTCTCTCAATCCGGCAGTCAGCCTGGACTCTTTTCGTTGAGTCGTTGAAGATGCTCGGCAACGATGGAGTTGGAGTTCGCGCGGCTGTGGAGTTTCGAGTTTCCCCGGTGAGCAGTTGAGGCAGTTGGTCATGCTACAGTTTGAAGGTCAAGGTTCGGCACACACTTGTGATGGTGTCAGTCGGCGGGATTTTCTGCAGGTGGGGACGCTGGGGGCGGCGGGGTATTCGCTCGCTCAGCATGCTCAGGCGAAAGAGCAGGGACTGGTTGCGGACGGGAATGATCAACGTTCTGTAATCATGATCTTTAATCTTGGAGCGCCCTCCCAGGTCGATACTTGGGATATGAAGCCGGACGCTCCAGCGGAGATTCGCGGGCCGTTCAAGCCGATAGCGACTAACGCGTCCGGCGTGGAGATCTCAGAGATTTTTCCGCGTCACGCCGAGATTGCCGACAGGATTTCGTTCGTTCGATCCTGTTATCACACCAGCGCTGCGGTGCATGACGCCGGGTGGCAGATGATGCAGACCGGGCGGCAGTTTTCGGGTGGAGTTGAGACGCCTCATGCCGGAGCGGTTGCCAGTTATCTGCAAGGGAGACGGACCGATCTGCCACCGTTTGTTGTTCTGCCTCAGACGATGGGACGAGGGGGCGGCAATCTTCCGAACGGGCAGGCGGGCGGGTTCCTCGGCAAGTCGCACGATCCGTTTGCTTTGAACGCGGATCCTTCGAAAGACAACTTTCAGGTGCCGGATCTTTTGCCTCCAGCCGACATCGGGACGGTTCGGCTCGATCGTCGTCGCAAGTTGCGAGACCTGGTCGATGACACGGTCAAAAGTTTCGACGCCAGCGACAATGCAAAACTGCTCGACAGCAATTTCGAGACAGCCTACCGCATGATGACGAGTGCTCAGGCGCGCGAAGCGTTCGACCTTTCAAAGGAACCGGCTTCGGTACGGGACCGCTATGGCCGGACTCGGTTCGGTCAGTGCTGTCTGCTGGCTCGGCGGCTGGTCGAGTCGGGCGTCCGGTTCGTCACGATCAACACGTTCCTGACGGTCTTCGACGAGATCACCTGGGACATCCACGGCTCGAAGCCGTTCACATCGATCGAGGGCATGAAGAATGACGTTGCCCCGATGTACGATCAGGCTTACTCAGCATTGATCAGCGACCTGGTTGAGCGAGGCATGCTCGACGATACGCTGGTCTGCAACCTGGCCGAGTTTGGTCGTACTCCGCGAGTCAACCCGGCAGGTGGTCGAGATCACTGGCCGCAGTGCTTCACGACGTACTTCGCCGGCGGAGGCGTGCAGGGCGGACACGTCGTCGGCCGCAGTGATCCAATTGGCGGTGTCCCCGACGAGCGTCCGTGCGATCCTGGAAACATCGTCGCGACGATTTTCAAGTCGCTCGGTTACAACCTCGAATCTCATCTCCCCGGCCCCGCTGGTCGTCCCTTCCCGCTGGTCGATTTCGGTAAGCAGCCCATTGATGAGCTGTTTTGAAGTCGGCGTTATGAAACAGTTCTAACTACGAAGGCTCCACGACAGAGAAAGAAGAGCTTTCTCAACCTGTTATCTCTGCCTTCGGTGGTTCAAACTGGAATGTTGTCGGACGTACGGCAGGTCGATCCGCTACTGCGCATTTCTGGAGTTCGGACAGTGCTGAAACGCTTTTGTAGCCGCGAGTCAGGTTCGGCAGGAAACGCCGTCGCCTGGTGCGTGGTGGTTTTAATGTTGGCAGTGACCGGGTGTGGTGGCGATTCAGTTCCCGAGGAGTATTCCGGGCCGCCATCGGTATCGGGGACCGTTACGTTGGATGGTGCTCCGCTGGTGGCAGCGACGGTGTCGTTTGAGACTTCCGAGTCTGGTCCGTTTCGGGCGGTCACGAACAGTTTGGGGCAGTACGTTTTTGAGAACGAAGAAGCGACTCCACCTTTGGGCAAGTATCTTGTGCGAATTACCCGCTCGGCAGATCCCGAGGCGGCGAATTCCGGCTCGGAACTGCAGGCGTTGCCGGCTCGGTATAACTCGAAGACTGAACTGATTGTCGACGTCCTGGCTGGGCAGAACCCGATCGACTTTCAGCTTACATTGGTTTCGGAAGGTGACGGCATCGACGAGTGAGGCGAAACATTGTCGTCGTGGAGAGTTTGGGGTTCAGAGATTTTTGCGTGAGATTATTGTCAGTTGAGGAGTTGTTGATGCTGAGTCCAAAGTTGCCGACAACGCGTGCGCGATCACTCCAGGCGTTGCTCGTCGTTGCGTCGATGATTGCTGGTCTGGAAGTTCGGTTTGCAATGGCTGCCGAGTCGGGAATGGAACTTGTTCCGGCATCCGTTGATTTGACCGGGCTCGGATCCTCGGGTCGAATTCTGGTCGAGAAAACTGCGGGCACTCAGCGAGTTGGTCAGGTCAAATCTGGTGTTAAGTGGTCGGTGGGTGATTCAGCGATCGCTACGGTGAGCGATGGTGAAATTACGGCGGTTGGCAACGGCACAACCACCTTACAGGCGATGGTTGATGGCAGGACGTTGACGGCGAAAGTGACCGTTCATCACGCAGACGCCGCGCTGGCTCCGAGTTTTCGTAATCATGTGCTGGCGGTTTTTGCGAAGACCGGCTGCAACTCCGGGGCGTGTCACGGGGCACTGGCGGGGAAGGGTGGGTTTCGACTTTCTTTGCGAGGGTACGATCCCGCCACGGATTATCAGATGATTGTGACGCAGGCTCGGGGACGACGGATTGAATTGGCTGATCCGGGGCGGAGTTTGATTCTCGCCAAGCCGACTGGAGCGTTGCCTCACAAAGGTGGGCTGCGGTTCGAGACTGATTCGCGTGAGTACAAAGTGATCGCCGACTGGATTGCTGGCGGAGCGGTGCCGCCTGCTGATACTGATCCGTCGGTCGAACGAGTTGAGATTCTTCCGGACGCGGTGCAGTTGTCGGTTGGGGACGAGCAGGATGTCGTCGTCCGGGCTCACTATTCGAACGGCCGGGTTGAGGATGTCACTCGGTGGGTGAAGTTTTCTTCTTCGAACGAGTCGGTGGCGAGTGTCGATAAGGACGGTCGTATTTCGGTCATTGGTCCGGGGGCCGGAGCGATCACTGCCTGGTTCGCGAGTCAGACGGTGATTTCAAGAATCACGTGCGCCTTTCCAAACGACGTTCCGAAAGATGTCTACGACAGCCAGCCTCGCCGCAATTTTATCGACGAGCACGTCGTTGCGAAGCTGAGTGAGTTGCGGCTGGAACCGTCGCCGCCATGTTCTGATGTCGTCTTTGTGCGGCGAGCATTTCTCGACGTGATCGGGACGTTGCCAACTCCAGCGGAAGTGCGAGAGTTTCTCGCCGACGAAACAGAAGGCAAGCGTGATCGCCTGATCGAATCGTTGCTCGCTCGTCCGGAGTTCGTCGACTTCTGGGCTTACAAGTGGAGCGACGTTATGCTGGTCAACGGAAACAAGCTGCGACCAAAGGGCGTCAAGGCGTACTACGAATGGATTCGCAACGAGATTGCTGAGAACACTCCATGGGACGAATTCGCTCGGAAGATCGTGACATCAACCGGGGGCTCGATCGAAAACGGTGCGACGAACTTTTTCGCTCTGCATCAGGATCCGGAAAACATGGCCGAGAACGTCAGTCAGGCGTTTCTTGGGCTGTCGATCGCATGTGCCAAGTGCCACAACCACCCGCTCGAAAAATGGACGAACTCGCAGTACTACGCGTTCGCGAATCTGTTTTCTCGAGTGCGTGCGAAAGGTTGGGGAGGCGACTTTCGAAACGGCGACGGCGTGCGAACACTTTATGTCGTGCCGACCGGCGAGTTGATTCAGCCGCTGACCGGCAAGCCTCAGCCGCCGACGCCGCTCGACGGCGAGCCGTTGCCGTTTGACGCGACGGACGATCGGCGAATTCGTCTCGCGAACTGGTTGACGGCTCCTGAGAACCCGTACTTTGCTCGGGCGATCACAAATCGAGTCTGGGCAAACTTTTTCGGACCTGGTCTGGTTGAAGAAGTCGACGACTTGAGATTATCGAATCCGGCCAGTAACGAAGACCTTCTGGTTGCGGCGTCGCAACATTTGATTGATCGCAGCTTCGATTTGAAATCGCTGATGCGGACAATTCTGCAGTCGCACACCTACCAGCGAAGCGGAGTTCCGTTGGACGGGAATCGAGACGAGCATCGATTTTACTCGCGTTACTATCCGAAACGTCTGA
>JADHNX010000423.1 GCA_016779365.1 Planctomycetaceae bacterium | reverse complement strand
CAGCAGAAGCGCGGGGCTGGCAACCACGACCAGACCGAGGAATTGGAATGTTGAATCGAGTGTCATGTATGTTGAATCCGAGTAAACGGCGATTAACTTCGTCTCTGTTGGCCGGTTCCTGCCGACCGTTGTTCTGCGCGTGCATCGCCCGCAGCGACGGTTTCTACGTGCGAGCTTCCTTGATCGAACGGAACGGTTGGTGGTCGCGCGAGCCTTCGTAACACGCGAGCGACGAGGCGGCCTCCGGCAACTCATCCGTCGAGGGCTCGTACGGTTCAAAATGATCGCCGCGGAACAGCTGCAGCTTTGAGGTCTCGGCATCGATCACGGCCAGCTGCACCCAGCCCCCTCGACACAATCGACCGATGCCTTCATGCCGATCCATGATCGACAGCATCGCTTCCGCCGTGGTCTCGATGACGAACAGCAGCCGGACCGGTTCGTGAATCTCGACCATCTGCTGATACAGGCCCGTTCTCAGATCGCTCGCCGAGCCTTCCATAACTCCCAGCATGGACACGAGATTGTGCGGCAGCTTCGAACCCGAGCCGTACTTCACGTAGTCCACGCACGAGAAGTAATACTCAAGACTGATGCCCGCACAGACGGGAATAGCCGCAGCCAGAATACGGAACAGGATCGACGAGTCCTCATCATCCTGAGCCGGATCGTACGATGTCAGAAACGCTCGACGGTCGAGAAACAGCCCGCGTGTCCACGCTCGACGACCGACGATACACAGAGCATTCGTGGCGTGATTGTATTCCGGTCGTGCCTGGGCGAGGTCCTGGGCTCGCGATTCAGCATGTCGAAGTGCCTGCACCGGAGTCAGTGTCAGAGGCGCTGATGCAAACCTGCGACAGCGTTCGTGAGCATTGCGGGTGCGGGCTTCTTCAATGGCAAGACGAGCTTCGTCAAACTCGGTCCGATGCGAGGCCGGTAACCGGTTCAGATCAAAATAAACGACCGAGTCGTCGCAGGTATTGTGATAGGCTCCGACGAAGAATGTGTCGTCCGGGATCACCAGCCCTCGTTCGGCGACCAGAATCTGCACGCGGTAGTCGTTGGCCATTTCAGCGAACGCGCGGGCGTTGGGACCGCCGCGTTTTCCGGCACAGGCTCCACAGCAGTACGCCGATTCGTGCGGGTTATTGAGGCTTGACGAGCCGTGTCCGCAAATAATGAACAGCCGCGAAAAGTCTTCCTTCCGCCACACCCCAATGTCCCGCAGCAACCGTGTGACAATGTCGGCCATTTCGTCGAGCGTATAGCCGATATGGCCGCCCTCCGAGCCCGGCTCGCGTTCGTACCGGTGCAACTGAAGTCGCGTCACGGGCGGCGGCTGCAACAGCGAACCAAACCGGCTGCGGATGCGAGAGGTCAAATGCGGAAACAGGACGCGAGCGACCAGCGGAGCCGTCGCCAGCGATCCAACAATCCCGGCCACAATGCCGCCGAGAAACGTGCGGCTGCGTGTGTGAAACAGATAGGTCGCACGGCCGAGTCGGTTCCGCATCTGAGCCCGCGTCCGATGCACACCTTCGAACGTGTAGCCGACGTCTTCCTGCACGTAGTGATCCGGATCAATGACCGCCGGACACAGCGGCTTGAAAAAACCATCCGCCGCACCTTTGTACTTCATGGCGACTGCAAAGAATCCGGCCGCTCCAAACGTCTCGCACGACGGCATGACTTCTTCAAGATGGCGACGAAATGATTCCTCGCGATCATCAATGCAACACGTCAGCTGAAACGACGGTCGACTCGGTGGCGACGTGGTCTCCCTTGCTTTGCGGGCAATGGCTTCATGCCGGTGACGCGTGTGATTTGCGAATGCGTCCATCGCCGCCACGCGATAGCGGCGTTCGTAGGCTTCGTGGTAAACGCGACGACGCTCCGTTAAAGAAAACGCCTCGACTTCGCCGACCAGTTCCGCCCAGTCCTGCCGAGTCAGGTTGAGCAGTGTTTGCGGTTGCCAGCCCAACATCTGCCCGACCTGAAACAGCAGAAACGCCCGGCGTTCGTTATTCAGTGGTTGTGGTTTCGCGAGCCGCTCCGTCGCTGCGGCCAGAACTCCCTGTACTGCTCCATTGGTCCCAAAGACTTCCCGACCGATGTAAGCAATAGCCTGCCGCTCAAGGATCAATTGCACGGCGAGGTATTCAATCAGCGATCCTTTTGCAGCGGGGCGCACTGTCCAGTCGGCAGCCGTCTCCATCTGCCAGACCATGCCGGCCCAGCCACGCAACGACAGCAGCGTCAATGTGATAAATTCCTGTCGGTCGTCGTCGGCCACGCCGAGCAGTTGCAGCGATTCCTCGATCGAATCTTCCGGTGATGTCTGTGCCCGCTGCAGCGACAGCAACTCGTCACGAAGTCCACGGAGCCACTCGTCAGGCACACTACGCGGCCTCGAGTACAGCGACACAAACGCCTTGAACAGTCCCTCATCCCGGTCTGGCAACTCCCAGTGGGCATACCCCTGATCCAGAAACGCACCACAGAAACGGATCAGAAGATCGTGGGCATAACGGTTGATGTCCTGCCCGGTGGCCTGCAAAAGCAGGTCGCGTGGATGCTTAATTAATCGGGTCGAGTCGCCGGTGATCGGTACGTCATGCACACCCTGCCGACAAATACGCCACAGAAGTTGTAGTGTCGCCCTTTCCCAGGTTCGGTCACGCCATTGTTCGGGCTGCCGACCGAACCGGTCCCGGAAATCATTAATGAGTTGGGAGTGGACATCGTCAACTTCTGCCGTTCCCGACAGCGTTTCTTTCACCCATTGCTGAGCACCAGCAAGCAGCTTCTCACGAATTCGCACCGGCACTTCCGGGTGGAATGTTTCCAGTGCGTTGGTTTCGGCGACCACCCAGCGAAGTTCCGCATCCGGCCCGACTCGAAGTGGATGCCGCAGCATTGCCAGTCGAATCTGTCGACGCGTCCCGAGTCCGTCGATCTGTTCGGTGTCACGCTCGCCGAGATGTTCATTGAGCACGGCTTCGAGGTCGGCCACGGTGATGCGACCGCTGTCCAGCAGCTCGCGATACTGAGATTCCGGAAAGTACGGGTTCGCTCCGAAGCGTTCCTGAGCGGCTTTGACCGCTTCATGAAAGGTCAGATCTTCAAACGCATGGAGCGTGTTGTGATGAACAAAAACCTCGAGTGGCCCCTGCGCCGGTAACAGGTGAGCCGCATGTTCGACCAAATGTGTCAGTTCCACGCGTCGTGCCGATTCTGTAACTCCAGCGGCTTCCTCAACTGTACTCGTCACGTCTCGCCCCTGTTGACTGCTCTTGAAAACGGCCTCCTGCATCTGCATTCGACGCCGTGCGATGTCGCCTGGCCGTTGTTGCCTCCATGCCAGTCTCGCCCGTTCGTTCCGAACGAGCCACAGCGCGAGAGGGTAACCACTTGTAATCGCAACCACCGTGCCAGAGCCTGCGACTTCGCCCATCGATCGACTTCTGGTCTTTTGCGTCATCCCAACACGCTTCGCTCAACTCGTCGTCGCAGAATGTATCTCAGGCTTTCTGCTTAATCATCGACGTGAACATTCCGCCAAAGGTCTCATAAGTCCTGCTTCGGACAGCGTAAGAATCGAGCCGACGGACAATCAGGCAAAGACTGAGGTGACGCAGCGGAGTGCAGTCAGTCTGCAAATTTCTGCAGGTCGTTGGCGGCACCGGAACCGAAGATTGACAGCCCGCTGAAATACTCGAGAGATGTGGCTTTCAAAGTCGTGACGAAAACACGGCCATTACCGGATGTGTGATTCGCAGCGATAACTACGGCGATTCGGTCACTCCGTCGCGATTCAACGGTCGGATGGCGAACACGCGAGCGATCAGGAACGCCGGAATGGCAGCAAGTAAGCTGCCGAGGGCTCCCATTTTGACGGAGTCCTGCAGCGCGCCCGGTTCGGGAAACGCGGCGGAAGAGACGAACAGCGCAACCGTAAAGCCGATTCCGGCAACCATACCCAGCGTCACGACATGCCGGTAATCCACCCCGTCGGGGAGCTTGAAACCAAACAGCTTTTCGCCCAGCAGCGTCAGAAGTGTGATACCCACTGGCTTGCCGATCAGCAGACCGCTCAGAACGAGCCACGTGCCCGTACCCAGGTTGGAAAGCGCGACGCCGGCATTCATCAGACCGAACAACCCGAGGATGACCTCGACGGGGCTCTTCCACCAGAGTCCGAACTGGCTGAGAGTATCTCGATGTGACACCTGCTCCGGTTCAAACAGCCCGATGTCCTGCGCACCATGCGGCATCGTCGGAATGATCGGGACCAAGCCCAGCGCCGCATGAATGCCCGCTGCCGAGAACGACCACCAGCTCAAGACTCCGGGAATCAGCAGGTACCACCAGAAGCTCGTGACACCGACTCGGCGAAATCCGAGACCAATCCCGATCGCCGCAACCGTGAGCAGCAACCATTCGGGATTCATCGCTTCCTGTGGATAAAACACGGCGAGGATGACCAGTCCCGCAGCGTCATCGGCAATTGCCAGCAGAAGCAGAAAAACAATGGCAGGATGCCCGCTGCCGAAGATCAGCCTCGCCACGAGATAGCTGAAAGCGATGTCCGTCGCGCAGGGAATCGCCCAGCCTCGACCGAGCGTTTCAGCTTCACCCAGCAGACTTATCCCGGCCAGGTAAACCAGCGCCGGAGCGATTACACCACCAGCCGTTGCCATCAGCGGCGTTGCCGCCGTCCTCAGATTCGACAGCGACCCGCCCGGCAGCAGAGCCTCCCAGACTTCCTTGGCGGCAATTGCAAAGAACAATGCCATAGCCACATCGTTGATGAGAAAATGGAAATCGACGTGCTGCTCTTTAAGCATCGCCAATTCATGATGCACGAAGTGGTGATAGCCGGTCTGGTCGAGATTTGCCCAGACGATCGCCGCGAACGCTCCAGCGAGCAGAAAGACCGAGTTCTCCAGCAGAAACGCCAGCGATCGCTGGACAGACCCGGTACTGAAAGAAGAATTCGACTCCGCAGACACTCGGTGACCCTTCTATTCAGCTGGCGACGAGAACTCTGACTGACCTCACCCAGGCCACAACTTCTGGACATTCCAGGTGCGAAACTTGTGCCCAACCGGGCGGCGTCATCACTGCCGGGCCTCCGGACTTTCCTGGCCATCGTCCTTCCGGTCGCCGCCCGTTCCGATCAAAAAGCGCTTCAATCAGAAATCCACCTGAGCCCGCATTGCGACGATGTCGGCGTCACTGTCGCCCACTCCGGCAGTTTTCAGGAACGCATGCACGTAGTTGAGTTGGAACTTCGTGTTGCGGTTGAGGTACCAGTTGAGCCCCGCCGTCAGGTCGTGAAGCT
>JADHNX010000422.1 GCA_016779365.1 Planctomycetaceae bacterium | reverse complement strand
TGCCCGAGAGCTGCAAATGGGGCGGCGTCAGGTCGGAACAGCCAGTGCTTCTAAGCGAATTCTCGCCAATCTCACCGAACGTGGCTTTGGCGACATGATTGACGACCGATTCATCCCATCAGCCTGAAGGCGTCACCCGCGTACCAATCAACAGGCTACACCGGGCAACGCGCCACGTGGTGCACCAACTCTGAACAACTCACAACCCTTGAGAAATTTTTAATCATGAGACAACTCATAAATACGCAGATTGCTGGAACAGTTGAACTGAATGAAACTTCATTCTCGTGGTACCTGTGGAATGGAGAATTGCTGGGTGACTGCATCGCGATTGACACGGAGACAACCCTGATTGAAGACCGGCGCAGGGTGCCGGAGTTATGCCTGATCAGCGTCAGTGATGGTCAACGGCATTTTGTCGTGCAGCCCTGCCGCCTGGCAGAATTACTGGAACTGCATCTATCAAATGGGACGCACTTGATCTGCCACAACATTGCTTTTGATTTCCCAGTGATGGACAAGTATCTCACGGTTTGTAAGGAAGCTGAAGCCCGAAACTTGCTGTGGACTGCTGTGGACGAAAACCGGGTTCACGACACGATGCTGCTTGCTGTATTGATTTCGTTGGCGCAAAACGATTGTGATCTAAGGCCAAGTCTTGAGTCCGCATGTGATGAGCATCTCGGAGTCGTACTTGAGAAGGACGAATATCGACTTCGGTTCAACGAACTTAAGGACACAGCGTGGTCTGACGTGGATGTTGGCTTCTTCCAATACGCTGTGAAAGATGCCATCGCGACTTGGTTCCTGTTCGCGGTGCTGACTCACATGGCAAATGAAATTTGCCAGAAACATGGTGTCACGGACGAATTCGGATTCTTGACCGAATCGATCCAAGTGAAAGCCGCAATTGGTCTAGACCGAATTACTCGAAACGGTATGTCCATTGACCTCGATCGCTTGAAGCGGCTTCGAGCAGATCTCGAATCTGGCGTTTCGAACTTGGTTGAGGAGATTCACACGATCGCACCTGACGTATGGCGCATTGTCACTAAGACCGGTGATGTTGCGATCAATGCCAGGACAGGCTTGCCCCGGGTAAACCAAAAGGCTTTGCGGTCATACCTTCTGGGTATCGCTGAAAGACACAGGCTTGATGTGCTCAGGACTGGAAAAGGAGAGGTCTCATTATCAACAAAAACATTCTGGGGCCAACATCGAAATCTGGATCCGTTGATTGATCTGTACTGTGAGTATAGCGGAAAAACTAAGCTGCGTAGCTTTTTTGCTGGTTTGAATCATTCACGGATCCACCCGAAGTACGAAACGATTAAAAGAACCGGACGAACAAGCTGCTCGCAGCCAAATATCCAGCAGCTTCCCGCAGGAAGCCCGATCCGCGAAGTAGTTGTAGCGAGTCCCGGGAAGGTCCTTTTTATTATCGACTACAGCTGCATCGAACTCCGAACGTTGGCGTCCGAGTGCCACCGCCTGTTCGGGCATTCGTGTTTGCGTAAAGTCCTGGTCGAAGGAAAAGACCCCCATAGTTACACGGCTGCAATGTTTGCAGACATCAGCCTGGATGAATTCGAAAAGCATTCGGATCGGAAACAGCTTCGGCAACACGCGAAGGTGTTCAACTTTGGAATTCCTGCAGGGTTCGGTCCCAGGTCACTCGTCGATTTCGCAAAACTTGAATACGGGGTCGATCTGACAGTTGAAGGTGCAGAGAGGTTCATTCGAAAGCTCACGCACGACGTTTATCCGGAACTCCGCATCTATCTGTCAGAAGATACGATGTCGATTCTGGCGACCAAGCTTTTGGTGGCCCCCCTTGAGCTCCAAGCGACCTGGCCGGAGCCTTACCACCTGGGAATGCTCCAGAAGATCATCCAAGGCAACCCCTACAGAGCGGACGGAACACCGTATCGGCAAACAACCGTCGATCGAATGTGGCTTGAGCTGCATTCGCTCTGTCGCAACCCGGACTTGCTTGATCACATCACGTCACGGAACACAGCGGCGGGTAGCCCACTACGTTACCTCTTTGAATCGTCCGTGAGTACAGCCACTGGACGGATTCGTGGCGGCGTCAGATTCACGCAATCAAAGAACACGCCTTTTCAAGGGCTGGCGGCGGATGGGTGCAAGCTGGCTTTGTGGAATCTGACGAAAGCCGGTTACCGGGTGATCGCCTTTATTCACGACGAATTTGTCATCGAGTTACCTGAAGCCGACCACTACACCGAAGTCGCAGCTGACATCAACCGAATCTGCTGCGAAAGCATGGAGCAGTTTGTTCCCGGTATTCCAGTGACTTGCGAGTACGCAGTCACGAGAAGATGGAGTAAGAAAGCGGAAGCTGTGTACGACGATGCCGGAAGGTTATTGGAATGGACCTCGCCGAATCAAAAGTAATGAAACTTCAAACCAACGAATCCTCACTAAGCAAGGCCTGAAATGAAATACAAACGAATTCGTTCACCATTTAAGTACCACGGCTCAAAAGACCCCATTGCGGGTGAGATTGTTGAGTTGATGAAAGGGGGGGAACACTTGACTTACATGGAGCCGTTTTGTGGTGCTGCGAGTGTCCTGCTTGCTAAAGATCCTTCAAATACGTCTGAGATTGCCAATGATGTGTACGAACATATTTACGATTTCTTTTCCGTTCTCCGTGACGGTGAACTCTACGAAGAACTGGTCAGACTCTGTCAACTGACTCCGTTTAGTGAAGCGACGTGGCGACGTGCTCAGGAAATCCTGGCGAGCGACGGCGTGTCACAGGTTGAACGGGCATATGGTTTTTACGTGTCCGTCCAGCAAAGCCGCCAAGGTTTACAGAAAGATTTTGCTACATCTTCAAAGACGAGGACACGTGGCGGTCGCAACGAACAGGTCAACGCCTACTTCTCAGGCGTAAACCGCTTGCCGGAGATTCACCAACGTCTTCAAAACGTGATGTTCTTCAACAGAGATGCTCTGAAGATGATTGAGAGTCAGGATCTTGATTCGCGTTTGATCTATGCAGATCCTCCGTATGTGCCGGAGACGCGCATAGCTCGTAACGCTTACTTGCACGAAATGTCCAACGAGGATCACCATCATCTGGTTGACGCTTTTCTTGCCAGTAAATCAAAGATCATGCTCAGCGGCTATCCTGGTTCGGAAACGATTTACAAACGGCTCGAAGATGCAGACTGGGGCGTCTGGCGAAGGGGAGTTGTGAAGCACTCCAGTTCACAGAAAGTGAAACCAAAGACGTTCGAGCAAATCTGGGCAAACTTCGAGCTCAACACGGAGCATGCAAATAGGTGGGAACGTGTGGCGTCATCGGATCAGAAACTCTTTACGGGCTCTGACTGCCCCAGGCTAGTGGCACCACGTCCGCTCCCTGAAGGCTACGCCGACAGCTCTTCCCCAAAAGAGTCAAATTCGATTCCGAGGGATACATTCCCAGAATCTCATGTCCCGGTGCCCCGTGATTATTCCGCTCCTGCATGGCTCAAACTGCGACCGCTGCTGAAAATGACAGTTTTAGATCAGATAAACACGGCCGACAATAAAGGGACCAACCCAGCTGATCCTCGCATTTGCGGTACATCCTCTATTCATTCGCAGGGAGAGTGAACCATGCGAGAACCTCAAACCTCGATGCCTTCGATCAGGCCAACGCTGATTACCGACAAGGATGTTGCCCAGATGCTGAAGATCAGCGTTCGGCATCTTCATCGCATCAAGAGCCGCGGTGACATCATTCAGCCGGTCAAGATCGGCAAATTAACGCGGTGGAACCTCGAACAGGTCGAGCAATGGATCCAGAGTGGATGCCAGTCACCAGAAAAAGCGAACAACGAGGGAGAACGTCGCGATGGCTAGTGTCTTCAAGCGGAAGGACAAGAACGGCAGGAAGAGCCCGTGCTGGACGATTCAGTACATGGATGCCCACGGAAAGAGTCGGCAGAAGAAAGGATTCACCGACAAGCAGGAAAGCCAGCGACTGGCCAACAAGCTGGAACACGCAGCCAAACTTCGACGTGACGGACTCATTGACTCGGCCGCTGAGGATCTGGCAACTCAGGCCAAACGATGTGCCGTTAGTCATCTGGACGAGTTTCTGGAGACAATCCACTCGAAGGGACGCACAGAGAAGCACGTCAAACTGATCTCCACACGAATCAGGGCAGTCCTTGACGAAGCGGGAATCGCAACACCTTCCGAGATCACACACGATCGGATCGAAAAGGCGATCGTGGCGATCCAGAGGCGTGGCAATCTGAGCCCTCGCACAGTCAACCACTACATTCAGGCGATCAAGGAATTCGTGAACTGGCTGATCCCCCATCGGCTCGCTGCCAATCCACTGCTTGATTTGGAGCTGCGAAATACGGAAGTGGATATCCGAAAGAAGCGACGGGCTCTCGCACAGGATGAAATGTCGCAGCTTGTCGAGGCTGCTCGTGCCAGCGATCAGGAATATCAGTGCTACAGCGGTGAGCAGCGAGCGAGGATCTACCTGCTCAGCTATTTGACTGGCCTCCGAAAGAGTGAAGTTGCCAGCCTGACCCCGGAAAGTTTCGAGATCACTGGGAAGACCCCAATAGTGACTCTTGAGGCTCGCGATTCGAAGCACCGCAAACGAGATGTCCTGCCTCTGCACCCACAACTGGTTGATTTACTTCAGCAGTGGCTGCCGGAATACCCGCCCGGCGAACCTCTGTTTCCGAAGCTGGGGAAACGCAAGGCGTACACGATGATCCGCAAGGATCTTGAAGCTGCCGGAATCCCATTCACCACAAAAGACGGCGACGCTGACTTCCACGCAGCCGGGCGGCACACCTACATCACCGAGCTTCTGCGAAACGGGACGTCACTGGTCGTTGCTCGCGAGCTGGCTCGACATGCTGACGTGAAGATGACAATGCGGTACACACACATCGGGCTCGAAGACCAGGCGAAAGGGATCAAGAACCTGCCGACGGATCCAAAATGGCTTGAAACCCGCCGCCCAACTGACTCAGCGTCGCAGCATATTTCCAGTTCGTCGCAGCATATTTCCAGCAAATCAGGCGTCTGCGAGGGGCTGTCCGAGTCGCCCGACGGCAGTGAATGTCACTCAAGTGGCCAAAACGGGAGTGACGCAAGTGACGATGACGTGTCACCTTGTGGCACGCACAGACAAAAAAAGGCACCGCCAGTCACTGACGGTGCCTCAATGGAGGCGGCGGGAATCGAACCCGCGTCCTGTGATCCCTCGGTAAAGGCCTCTACGTGCGTAGTCTGTTGATTGGGTCTCGCTTTGTTTGGCTCTCCAGACAAGGCCTCACGCAGCCAGTTCGCAACTTTGTCTCACG
>JADHNX010000421.1 GCA_016779365.1 Planctomycetaceae bacterium | reverse complement strand
ACAACTGTCCCGCGCAGTGGCGTTTCCAGTGGCTGGCCGAGGGTGACGGCGGAGTGGCGGGCGGCGAGTTCGTTTTCGCCCAGATCGATCAGCAACACCTGGTCCTCGTGCTGATTCATCACCGCTTCCAGCTCGGTTTGCAGCCGCACCCGGTCGATGGGTTTGAGCACGCAGAAGAACAGCGAGTACTGCCAGTGCTCGCCGTAGCCCTTGCAGATCGTGAAGACCTGCCGCAGTCGCTTCGGATCACAGATGTCGTAACAGACGAGGTAGGAACGGCGCATCGGTTGGCTCCCGGTTGCAGTTGTCGGGGAGCATCCCTTCAGTCGATCCGGCGACTCGTTCACCGGCTGGGGTGAGCTTCAGCGCGTCGTCAGAAACGACAGCGACGGAATCTCGCGGTTGAACCAGGCGGCAATCATCCGCGCGTGGAGGATCAGCATCCGGCGATAGCTCAGGCGGTACCCGAACACAGGGTGAGTCACTTCCTCGGACATCCGTCGGCCATAGATACCAAAGAAGGCCTTCCGTCCGGCGTCGGTAAACATGCAGCCGGCGGCCGTCTGATGAAAATGGCCGTCGCGCAGCTCGCCCCGGTTGAATGCCGAGATCGTCAGCGAGTCAGAGATGAGTGGCCGGAATGGCTCCATCAGATCCAGAGCCAGTGCCGGACGGCCAGGTCGCGACACATGCAGAGCACCGATCGACGGTTCCAGACGCGCTGTCCGCAACGAGGCCACGCATTCGTGGGTGAGCATCGAGTACGCCAGCGAAAGGCACGTATTGACGGGATCCGGCGGCGGTCGGCGCTGACGGCCGTTCTCGTCGAAGGCGTTGGCAAGTGCTTCGTCCTTCACCATCGTGGCGAAGTTCGAGAAGTACAGTGCGGCCGCCTGGCCCTCATGACCACGGATCGAATCCACCGAGGCTGCCTCGCTGGCCCGATTCAACTCGTCTTCAGCGCATCGAGAATCCGCGCGGACGCGGCCCCATTCCGCTGCAGCAGCACGCGCTGGTTCCGAATCTTCGCGACGATCAGTGCTCGACTGAGTTCCACGCGATCGGACTCGCAATCGAGACGACGCACCTGATTGCGTCGAGTGTCCGCACTGACCGCGTCGAGCGGATCCACGCACGCGATCAGGCGCCCGGCTCCGGAGAGATAGGCAACGGGAATGCCCCGATCCGCCAGCGTGTGCAAAGCCTGCGTCGAAATCTGCACGGCCCCAACCAGTGACAGACTCTCGACGCCTGCCAGCGGAACTTCTGCGGTTTTCGTGCCGTCGGCTTCGGTCACCCTCAACGTCGATGCCCGGATGCCGACTCGGGTTCCTCGACGCTGCGTTACCAGATGGATGCCGTCGTCGCGCGGCGGCCAGAGCTTGCGTGCCGACGGAGTCTCCGAAGTTTCCCGCAGTGAGTTGATCTCGTCGGGCAGGCAGACCGGCTGCAGAGAACAACGCGGACAGCGCGAGTCATTGACCAGTGGCAGGGGCCGGCTGCCTGTCGCGCAGGTTCGGGCGGCTTCGAACGTTTCGAGAGCCTCAACTCGCAACGCGTCATCAACCACCAGCGACAGTCGCCGCTTCTCCGCCGCGTAATAAATCGCCGCGGAAGAAACTTCGTATCCGGCCTCTTCCAGCAGGATCGCCTGCAAGCCGATCTGCACGCGATCGGTCGGCCAGCTCTCGTAGCCAATGACTTCGCCGTCTTCGTCATAAACCTGTCGAGGTCGTCCTTTGCGATACTCGACCGGAACGGCCACCGAGCCGTCGATCTCAGCCAGATCAAGCGTCGCGGTCAGCCCGAGTCGCTCGCTGGTCAGCGTGAGACTGCGGACCTTGCGAAGTTCAGCCGCATCCCTGTCCTGCTCCGATTCAGGCGGTGTCGCAGAAGGCACATCGACGCGCCGGTGAATGCGCTGCCCTTCCTCAGTGTCTGAACTCGGCACATGAATCCCCTCGACTTCCATGTAATAGAAGAGTCGAGGGCAATACGCAAATTCAGCGACGTTGCGAGCCGGCCACAGTTTCGGGTCCATTTACTTAGTCGCTATGCATGAACACAAAAATGCGTCCTTGGCGTGTGAACGAACATCCATTCCTGCAATCTATCAACATGACGCCGTAAAAAGCAACAGTCGTCTATATTGACTCACGAAAACTCAAGATGAGCGAAAAGAAATAGTCGCGTAGTGGTTCTGACGAGATGACTCACTGACGTTGGAAACCTCGCACGTTGTGCTCGACTTTACTTTGAGCGAGCCACTGAGCACCTCTCGCCGTTTCCACGAAAAGTACCCACTCGGGAACCTATGAGGTTTCCGTCAGCATCGCGATGGGGGGGGCGGGCCAGGGCGTCGAGACTTGCCTACTGGCGACACTGCAGGAGACAAACATCAGACACTGCATGGTGAAGGGCTGGGATCTGGTGCCCATCCTCATCGACTTTCTCACAATTTGCTTGCCGATCGTCAGTCTCCATCACCAAGCGACAGATGAAGTACGTCATGATCGACTCTACTGTGCAGAGAGCAGTCGACGGACCGCTTCAGCCTTCTCGTCATCGCTCAACGGCAGCCGCTCAATCATCGCGAGAGCGGCAGTAAACTCGGAAGTCCCTGAAGCGCTTCCCCCTGTGCTTCCCCCAGGTACTGCCATTGTTCGGCAATCTGGTTCGCTTCCTGCCATCTTGACCGATTGGGACGATCGAACGTCTTTCGGATCACCACTCGCTGTAACTTCTTCTCCAGACACGAGAAAAACCTCACTATCAGTTGCTGACAACGAGGCTTTTTCAGAGCGGGTGAGGGGAATCGAACCCCCACCTGAAGCTTGGGAAGCTTCCGTTCTACCATTGAACTACACCCGCTAATTCGACGCATTATCGCGGTCGTCTTGCCTGATGCAAGGTTCGCCGCAAAAGAAGCCGCTACCAGGTGAGACCTTCAGATCTCACGACCCTACGGGTTACGCAGACTTTGCCTGGCAGACCGGAAACTCCGATCGCATGGTTGCTTCCTGCCAGTCAAGGGCTGACAGACGTGGCGACGCGGGTTTGCTGATCAGGTTGTCTTACACAGCATCCAGCTGAGGGGGCTTGTCTCCAGTGTCCGATATCTCACTTCGAGTCGGCCTGCGCTGCCGGAATGGTGCGCGAGGCATTCTCGACACGTCCCCCTCATCGGTCGGCGACATTCTCTCTTAAAAGACAATGTCGCAAGGAAAGTTCGACCGTGTACTGGCAGCCCGCAAAAACAATCGGAGTGGATAATGCGAATTATTTCCTGGAAGCGCTGCCTGATGCAGTCGCTGGCCGTGATGACTGCTCTCACCGTGTTTACGTACAACACGGTTGAGGCGCAGGTGGTTCCTGGTTCCGGCTTCAAGATCAACGAAGTTGGTGACGATTTCGAAGATGAAGACTGGTCGTACATTCCCAACTGGCCCAAAGCCAGCCAGAACCTGGATAGCCAGACTCGTCATAACCTAGGTGAAGCAGCCAACGGACGTTGGTACGAAAGCGCCTATCGAGGTCAGCCTGACATCATTCGTCGAGTTCCGACTCCGGCAGGTGGGCTCCCCGGAAGCAAGGGCTCGCTGTTGCTTCGTTCAAAGTTCACCGGTATTCCGGAAATGGTTACTCGCAAACAACAGCAGGATGACTTCCTGGCAAACGTTAACGGCATTACCGGTGCGATTTCAGTTGCCAACTCGCCGAGCTTCGTCGTCCGAGTCTTCCTTCCGCCGTGGAACGAATGGGAACAGCGGACCGGTGCGACGTTCGGCATCCGAGCCGACTGCGAAGGCATGGTGGTGAAGAGTGAAGAAAAAAGAGGGCTTTTTGGCATCACTATTCGTGAGAAGCGAAAACAGGACGCCTACTGGCCGGGCTTCTTCATTCAGTACAACTGCAAAAAAGATCCAAAATACGACGAAGACTCAGCCATCGTCCTGATCCGCTCTGACGACAAGGGGCGAGACCTCTTTGGTCCATACATCACACAAACCGGCTGGTGGACTTTCGGCATGTCGTTCACACCGGACGCCAAAGTTCACTACTACGCGAGCCCCGGTGTAGACCCTCTTACACAGGCTGACTACATCACGTCGACCAGGCCCTACAACGCTGAGACACAGCGTCTTGTGACCTTCTTCTTCAACGTCGTGAATATGGACGACGGTCGCACCTGGTCGACCAACTGGATCATCGACGATCCGGAAGTCTTTGTGCTGCGTCGGTGGTGGTAAGCGACCTCGAAGGCTCGTGGCAGGTTTGGCCCGCGAACAGACTTGGGCAGACACTTCTCAGACGGGGCCGATTTCAACGCCCCGGTGAGTCGGTTTGACAAGTCTGTCGCCGCCGTTGCGTGGAAACCGACACTTCAACTTAAGGAACGGATTCTCAAAAAGGTGCCAGCTGACTTCAGCCAGAATCAGGCTAACAACGACAGCAAAGAAATAACATTGAATGTCCGCAGTTCCGGTCTCGTCGCCAGCGGCCAGTTGGCGACGAGAGACATTGTTCATGAAGACAAACAGTGGCATATGAATCACATAAATTGCATAGCTTCGATGACCAAAGTGGCGAAGTGACTGTGATTGTAGAAATCGACGCGGCAAACTTGTGACAGGGTGCTTAGCGACAATCAGAGCAATCAAAGAAGCGCATAACACTGCAAACAGTGTATACCCAACCGTCTGACTCCATTTGCCATTCATGTGGTATCCGGCTTCCACGACCGTAATCAAGGTGAGCCCTGTAAACGCCACTAAACATGCGATTGGGGCGACCTTTCTCAAGCGATCCTGATCTGCACCAGAGCGCCAACTCGCGACCAGAGCCCCAAGTGCCAGTGCATCAAGCCGGAACGGAGTTACCGTGGCAATTATCCACGGATCCACACTATAGAAACTGGCAACGCAGCGGGCCGCAAATGCAACTGCCGTCGTCACGATACAGAAGATGGGAAGGTGGTTTGGCTTCAGCACACAAATGATTACCGGCCAGACGAGGTAGAACTGCTCTTCGACGGCCAGCGACCAGAACGGCTGCAGGGCCATTGGCTGGTAAGTTCCATCAAATATTGGGACCCAGTTCTGTGCGAACAAGAAGTACCAGATTCTCAGCTCCGCGCCGTTGAGCAAAGAGAAAAGCAACAGCAGCGAGCCGAAATACAACGGAAAGATTCTCAGGATTCGTCGCATGAAGAAGTTACGAAAATAATGTAACTCTCCGCGGGCCTCAATCAGGATTGACGTTATCAGAAAGCCTGACAGCACGAAGAACAGATCAACTCCACTCCAGCCAGCTGAAACCGCACCGAGCCAGATCTGCTCCCAGTAGCCAGAACCGTCAAGTAT
>JADHNX010000008.1 GCA_016779365.1 Planctomycetaceae bacterium | reverse complement strand
GCAGGTCCCCAAACGCCTCTGCCACCGTTCGCCCGCACCGGGTATTGCCCGGTAAGCAACGCATATCGCGACGGCGTACAAACGGCCGAAACCGAATGAGCATCAGTGAACCGACGCCCTTCGGCAGCCAGCCTGTCGATGTTAGGCGTCTGAACTTTGGTCGCGCCGTAGCAACCCAGGTCGCCGTAGCCGAGATCGTCCGCAAAGATCAGAACGACGTTTGGCGGCTGCTCCTCAGCATGAGATAGCGGCGCAATTGCGAGCAGCAGAATGAAGGTCGTCAGAACAGTAATTCTCATGATGCGAATTCCAGCGCCACGAATGAAACACAGATGTTCACAGATAATGCGTCGCCCGACGAGAAGTCTCACCCGTGTAAATCAGTGTTTAATCTGTGGCTTATGATGTTGAACAAGTTGGTAGCCGCTTTCACTTTGAAGCCTCTCCAGCTTCAACGGCCAGTTCCTGAAAGGCTGTGTTCTCGGCGATGCCGTTTCTGACAGCAGGCGAAACGGCCCAGACGATCCAGCGAAACTTCCCGAGCGACTTTCCATCGTCCGCTCGAAGCGATGCCGCCGTGAAATTCGCTCTCGGCTTTCCAGCGGTGTCGATCGCGCCGAGAAGAACATAACTCTTCAAATCCCAACCCGGGTCTTTCGCGGCGTCACTGCCGTACAGAACGACTTTTTGAAAACCGCGAATCCCCTTCCAGTTGTGCGACCAGCTGATGATGGCCGAAACAGGACGCACAGCGCCCAGGTCCATCTTGTACGCGCCATTGCGAACACCATTCGAGAAGACCGGGCCGATTCCTCGAACGAGCTGTCCGTCAGCCAGCGAGGCAATCGGATCGTTGTTCGTCCTTTGGTTTGCTGTCACTGCGAAGGACTGCTTTCGCGGCATAAGGCGCCTGAAGCCATCCGCCTTTTCGGCCGTTTCGATCACGACTGATGAACCCGCAATATTCCGAATCGGGCCGAAGTCATGACCATCCAGATCGACCTCTTTTGTTCCGCTGAGTGCCTTCGATGCGTCCGCCTCAATCACATTGGGAACATGCTGGTCGCGATCCGTGACGATCTCGAAGACCCACGCGTACTTGCTTTTGCCAGGATTGCGCGGCGGTTTGATATTCAGTCCGTCTGGGCCGATCGACCAGTCAACCGCGGCATCATAGGGGTGGCCCAGCAATCGAACTGATTTGACGCCTGATGCCAGCCAGTGAGCTCTGTCCTCAATCGTAAAGGCAGCCGTTGGTTCCCTGAGCCTGATCGCGTACAGCGTCTTGCCTTTCGTTGTGAAAGCAAGATGTGCGTTCTTCTGCTCGCTGACTTTCCAGTACCGAGTGCCGTAGATGGCTTCTCCGTTGATCTTCAGCCACTCCTTCATCGCCATCAGACGTTCCATCTGCGGCTCGGGAATCGTGCCGTCCGCTTTTGGCCCGATGTTCACGAGGAAGTTCCCGTTCCGGCTGATGACCTCAACCATCTCGTGAATCACGTCTTCGATACTCTTATACCGATCACCTTCCAGGTAACCGAAAGACGTTCCAAAGGTCGTGCAACTCTCCCACTTCGGGCCGATGACTTTGAGCTTGAGATTATCCTTCTCCAGGCATCCGACTCCATCCGGCCAGTTGCGATTGCCGCCCTTGTTGTTGACATAAACTTCCGCACCGCGTGCAGCACCGTCGTTCATGAAGTCGGTGATCATGAGCCGGCATTGATCATAGAAATATTGAACTTCAGGCTTCGCCTTGCCTGCGAGCACCTGGTTGCCGTCCCTTGTCCAGATCGGGATATCATCCATCCACAGGAAGTCCGGTTGATACTTCGTCTGGATTTCTTTCCACCGAGCCACATAGTCGTCGACAAACTCCTTTGTCAGTCCAAACGGACCGTACAACGATGCCGCTTCCGGCACTCGGCGAATCTCTTCGGCGATATGATCCTGTGGCTCGGCGTTGACGACATAGAGACGCTTCGCAAAGAACGTGTCATGGCGTTCGCGGTGATACGAAGGAGCGTACTTCAGCCCATGCTTCTTCAGGGCTTTCCCAAGATCACCAACCAGGTCCCGCTGTGGACCTTTATCCATCGCATTCCAGGGAGTGAGGTCCGAGTCCCAGTTCGCCCAGCCGTCGTGATGCTCAGCGGTCATCACGCAATACCTGAAACCGACATCGGCAAAGAGCTTCGCCCACGCATCGGGATCCCAGCTCTCTGCTTTGAACTCAGGAATAACGTCCTTGTAGCCAAACTCCGGAGGTGTCGCTCCCCAGCGTTCTTGCATCCACGGGTAGTAGTGAGCGGAATCCGCATAGAACATTTTCGGCACATGTTCTGAATAGCCACGCCCGCCCTTGCGGTAACCGATGACACTGTACGGTCCCCAGTGAATAAAAATGCCGATCTTGCCGTCATCAAACCACGCCGGCACGGGCATCTTCTGGAGTGATTCCCAACTGCCGTCGTATGGCGGCTCGGCAGCCTGTGTCCGCAAACAGGCAGATGCCAGCAGGATGAGAAGCAGCGCTCGTGATGTGTGATTCATGACTCGATGACTCAATGTTGCAGCGAGAGACGGTCAACGAAGAACTTCACCGTGCGTTCGATGATCGCTTCGCGCATTGGTTCAATGTCGGCATCGACTCTACGCCAGTTATGGCCGGAGTTCTTGATGATCATGATTTCAACCGGTGCGTTAACCGCGTCGGCTTTTTCCTTCATGAAGTATGCGTGCTTCACCGGAATGGTTGTGTCCTTGTCGCCCTGGATCATCAGCAATGGTGGGCTGTCCTTGCTCAGGTAATTGACTGGGCTGACTTCCCGGTACCGAGTCAACTTGTCCTTCGCGCCGGAATCAGAGCCCATGATTCGAACTTCGAACCGGTCTCGAAAATCGGCTCGGTCGTCGTGATTGAACAAATCCATCTTTTCGAAGTCGCATGGGCCATACCACGAAACGCCGGCCACCATGCGGTACGAGGCATCGGAAAGAGCCGAGTCGCCGGGCAATTGATCTGCCGATGCCAACAGGAGCATTTGAGCAATGTGCCCGCCGGCTGAGTCGCCCATCACGCAAATCCGCATCGGATCGATGCCGAGCGATTCGCTGTTTTTTGCCAGGTAGCGGATGGCGTCTTTGCAATCGATGACGCAGTCACGCATCGCGACATTGCTGTCTTTCTTCGCCAGACGATAGGTCACCGGCGCGACCGCGAAGCCGTGCTTGATCAACCGGTCGAACACAATCGCAAAGGAGCCGATTGCCGCCTTGTATCGATTGCCGGCGGCCCAGCCACCGCCATGTGTGAAGACAACCACCGGACACTTCTCCGATCGTCTGGCGGTCGGGTAGTAAAGGTCCAGCTTCAGGTCTCTTTCACCGATGCTCTTGTAGACGGCTTCAAGTTTGCACTCGCCGCCGGTTTCGAGGTACTTCGTTTGCTGAGGCCGGCGAGCGGCCTTCTTCCTGTTCCCAGTTTCCTGAGCTGTTGCACTGCTGACGGCCATAATGCCGACTGACAGTGTACAGACGACGCTAACGATCGACAGGGAGTGAATAACGTGATTCATAGGTCGTGGGTCTGAAGAAGGTGAGTGACGGCAGATCGTTGAATTGTCGGAGTCATCAGCCATCACTCCGCCAGGAAGACCATCTCCATTTCGCTCCAGTTTGCGCCCGGTTTGCGGCTGGGCAGTTGAATCTGGCAGGGATCGGTCTCCTTCCACCAGCGCTGCATTTCCGGGTCGTTAGCCATCGCCTTCATGTCTGCATCGAAATCGGCTCCAACATACTCGAAGTAGCTGAAGAGATACTTTTTGCCCTCGATCTCGGTCGTGTAGATCGAGTAATTGCGAACGTTGGACTCCTTGATGCGGTCAAGAATGCTCGGCCAGACATCGGCGTGGAGCTCCCGATAGTATTCCTCGGTCTCCGGATTCATGCCGATCACGGACCCGAAACGCCGAACGTCTGATTTTGCCTGCGTTTCTGGTGTTGGATTGGTGAGCCCGTAGCTCGCCTGGCCGTTTGATTTCTGCATTGGTTTCAGAGATCCGAATGTTGAGTGAATCCTGATTCGTGAATTCAATTCGCAAGTTTCAGTTTCCCAACCTGGACGGCTGCGCCCATGTTGGCAATTCCGGGGCCGACGTAATTCTTTCCAAAGGGCAGAATCATCGGCTCTTCCCAGGGTCGGCTCGGAACCATCGCTGCGATCTCGTCGAGGCGACTGATGACGTCTTCGGGCAGCGGGCCTTTCTTGGCGGCAGCGACGCTGGCTTCCAGGTGCTCGACCGTTTTACACCCGATCGGAATTGTTGATATCGACGAATTCGACAGGACAAATCGCAGGCACAACTCGAACGCTGGCATCCCGACTTCGTCGAGCAATCTGTAGTAAGCCAGCAACTGCTGCTGGCGTGACTCGGCAAGCCAGATCGGCCTTTTTTGAACCTCATTGTCAGCTCGTCGCGTCAGGAAACCCTGGCCGAACGCCGACCCGAGCACGATTCCCATGTCGTTCTCAACAGCGGCTGGAATGACCGACTCAGCCGCTTCTCGGAAAAGAACGTTGTAATTGAACGCGGTCAACACAACGTCGAAGCAATTACTTTTAACAAGCGAGGTCATCTCGGTAACGGTCGTGCCAGCCAGGCCGGTGTAGCGAATCTTCCCTGCGGCTTTCAGTTCAGACATCAGCTCCAGAGCTGGTCCTTCCAATGGAGCGTAGCTCGTCCACCACGGATACTGCTGCGGGCGGTCTGGCTCGTGAACCATGAGTATGTCAATGTGGTCTCGACCGAGCAGCCGCAGGCTTTCATCAACCGACTCGCGAAGTGCGTTGATGTCCTGCGGGTTGAACGGCTGAGGTCGGCCGCCAAGCTTGGTCGTGACAATCAGCGGTGCATCCAAACCCTGAATTGCCTGACCGACTGTTTTTTCACTGTCGGCATAGGCAGGTGCAGTATCAATCGCGTTAACGCCAAGCTCGGCGGCACGCTGCATGATCCTGCGAGTTTCCGACTCACCGCCAGCAAGCGATGACGTGTACAACCCCCCGATTGCAAGTACGCTTATCTCAAGGTCTGTTCGACCAAGTCTTCTTGTTTCCATTTTCTATCTTTTCAAATTACTGATCGCATTGGTCAAGCAGTCACTCTGCTTCACTATCTGCTTGTCATCAGATCGCTCGTGGCGACGGCGATCACAACGTCTTTGAGCTGGTAATTAACCTCATCGGTCTCATTCACGATCGATTCGACTGTCGCATAGTCAGCGGCGACCAGTTTTCGGCCTTTGGCATACTCCGCGATGCGGATCACTAAATTGCGTGCGAATGGTCGAATGTCGCTGACAAGGATCTGCTTCAGCTCGTCGACGTCGGCGAAATCTCTGCCCAGATAATTTCCTTCAGTGCTGACTGACTGCGTCTTCGAGTACCTGGTGCGAAACCTGCCAATAGGGTCGTAGGCTTCGAGTGCGAAACCGAGTGGGTCCATTCGTCGGTGACATTCAATGCAGGCTTTGTCGCTGCGATGTTTTTCAAGAAGATCGCGAACAGTTTCCGCCCCGTTCAAGTCGGGGGTTATCGCGGGAACTTCTTTGGGCGGTGGTGGAAGTGGCGTGCCCAGCAGATCGGCAAGCACCCAAACACCGCGTTCGACTGGCGATGTTTCAACGCCGTTGGCTGTCAACGTCAGAATGCTGCCATGTCCAAGGAGACCGCCGCGTTTCACGTTCCGTGGAAAGGTAACCTTGACGAACCCATTGGTTTTTTCGGGAAACGGTACGCCGTAAAGGCTGGCCAACCCTCTGTTGACGAACGAGTAGTCCGAATCGATAAAGTCGCGAACGCTGCGATTCTCATTCAATACATAGCGAAAGTAGCGACGCGTTTCTTCAAGCATCGCCGGCTCAAGATTCTGCCTGTAGTACTCTCGAAACTCTCCTTTCGCGTCGGGAGGCATGCTTCCCAATTGTTCGAGCGACAGCCACTGGTCCGCGAAACTGTTGCTGAATCGCGCTGCCCGTTCGTCGTTCAACAATCGGACGATCTGTTGCCGGAACACGGTCGGCTCTTTGAGTGTTCCAGATTTCGCAAGTGCGAACAATTCAGCATCCGGCATCGTACTCCAGAGAAAATACGATAGGCGGTTTGCCAGTTCGTAAGCATCAAGTTCTCCCTGGCCTTCCCGAATGTAGAGAAAGTCGACGGAACTCATCATGGCAGCGAACGTTTTTATGGTCGCGTCGTGCCAACTCGTGCCGCTGCGCTGCTGTTTGTTCAAATAAGCGAGATACGGGGCGACTTCTGCATTCGACACGCGCCGGCGGAACGCTCGATCTGCGAACCGGAGAATCACTTCCTCACGAACGGCTGGGACCGCGAGATTTGGAATATTATCCGAGTCGTAAGTTGTCCTTATCGACGCAGCCGGCCACTCGTCGAGGAACGGGCCTTCCACTTTAAAGCTGCTGATTCGAATTCCTGGTCCGCGGTAGGGTTGATTCATCGCGGACGCAGGAAGTTTCCGCCGTCGAATGTTGGAGCGAACCTGGCTGATGGGCTTGCCGGACCCGTTCACGAATGAGAAGTAAGGAAAATGGTCTTTGTCGATCCACGCATCGAATTGGAAGGTCTGGTCGACGTCGTCTTTCAGTTCAAACGTCTTTAAGAGTGTGCTTTCGCTGGAGACACTTGCAGCAACATCCTGCTTAACACCAAATCCCATAAGCACGGGACCTTTCTCAGGCGCAAAGCGAACGGGATAGTGATCTCTGTCAATTCCAGCAGCCGTTACGGTGATTGTGTATCGGCCTGGAAATCTCATCGTCCGAGTCGCCAGACCGTCGTAGACCATCGCTTTGCCACCGGATCGACAGATGACGTGATCCTTGTGATTATTGATGTAGCGGCCACCTCCGACGCCAGCCATTCTTCCAACTCGGACGTTGATTGCCTTCGCTGCTGGCTTTGTTGTTGCGTCAGTAAACAACGCGTGACGCAGACTTTTTTCAGCCGCATCCATGTACTCCATCAGCAACTCGTTGGAGATGACCAGCGATTCCGCCGCCGTGTCGAACCCTTCGTCAATCTCGTCATCGTAGATGTACTCGCTGGGGTCGAAGGTTCCGTTTCGCAGACCAAGCAGGTCCTGCACGGTGTTGCCATACTCGCGTTTATTCAATCGACGCAGTCCCGGTGCGGTTATGGGAGAATTCATCTTCGCAATTTCCAGCACGTGTTGCATGAGCTTCGTTCGCTCAACCGACGTTGGTTGCCGCTGATCGTCCGGCGGCATCAATCCCCCAGCAAGCTGCTCGTAGACCGTTTCAAACGTCGCGGCATCAAGTTCCGTAAGACGATCGAGCCGAGTGTCACCCTTTTGCCTGACTGGCCCGTGACACCGGACACAGTACTTCTGAACGAGAGGCTGAATGGTCGCAAACTCTTCCGCGCCGATCGCAAATGACGGAACGCTGAGGCAAATCAGTAAAGACAATGTTTTCATGTGAATCTCGTAGCCAGACTGCAGTTGAAGCCGCGATTAAATGTCGAACGAGCCGGTTGCATTGTTGAACCGATCGATTTCGACACCGAAGTTCTGCAGCATGGTCGTGTAGAGATTGTTCAGCGGGGTCTGCTGTCCTCCCCTCTGCATCGCGTTCACATGCGAACCATGTTTGAAGCCGCCGCCTGCAAGGATGAGTGGCAGGTCGCGATTCGAGTGTCGTGATGCGTCTCCGAGCCCGCTGCCGAAGAAGACCATCGTTTCGTCCAGCAGGTTGCTGTGGTCCGTCTTTGTATTCTTCAGTCTGGCCATGAACCGAGACATCTGCTCGATATAGAAGGCATCGATAATCCGAAGTTGTTTCAGCTTCTCCGGCAGACGACCGTGATGAGTCAGCCCGTGATAGCCGATGCTGACACCGTCCAGTTCGATAACGTGGTTGTGCATCCCGAAACCTGCGGTAAAGACTCGGCTCGAATCTGACTGAATCGCCAGGTACAGCAGGTCGAACATCAGGGGCGACAACGTTGCGTAGTCCATTGAGCCGTGAGAATTCACCGAACTGTCGAAGTCGACTTCCGGCTTGGGCACGTCCTGCCACCGCTGCATGCCCTGAATCCGAGTTTCTGCTTCTCGAATAGCCGTCAGATACTCGTCCAGCTTTGCTCGATCGGACGGGTTGATGCTGTTTTCAAGGCGCTTCGCCTGACCTCGCACCAGATCAAGTACGCTGGACTGCTGATCCAGTTCCGCCTTTCGAGCCTGCCGGGCTGCAGCCGGGTCAGTCACAAACAACTTGCGAAACAGATTCAGCGGATCGGACTCTTCACGCACTTTGATTCCCGAGCCCGTCCACGACATCCCCTGGCTTCCGCCCAGAGAGATATGGACTGACGGAAAACGAGTCTGGTAAGCAACGTGTGCCGCAGCGACTTGATCGATCGAGATGTTTTCACCCGTCGCCGCTTTCTTCGCGTCGACGCCACTGAGGAACGAATTCATCGCCCCGTGTTTGGTGTAAATCCCGGGGTGATCCATGTGCGAAAAGACCGTGAAGTCGTCTCGCAGCGGATCCAGAGATTTCAGCGTTGGTGACAGCTCATAATTTCGTTCGAAAGACGTAGGGAAGAAGGCTTCTGGATTCATCCCAAGCGCGCTGCTGATACATACCATCCGCATTTTCGGGCGGGCGGCGAGTTTCGATGACTGGGCTATGGATTCCAGCGCTGGCAGTGCAATACAAACGCCGGCGGCCTTCAGGAATTGTCGTCTGGGTGTCAATGGACTCTCCAAATGTTGAAGCGGTTACGAACCGCCTTCGATGAATGTCAGCCGATGATGTCATGAACTACGTGACCATGGACGTCGGTCAAACGCATGTCGCGGCCGCTGAAGCGGAACGTCGAGCGAGTGTGATCGACGCCCATTAGATACAGCATGGTTGCGTGCAGGTCGTGCATCTCCAGGCGGTTTTCGATGGCCTTGTAGCCCCACTCGTCAGTGGCGCCGTAGATCATTCCGGGCTTCACTCCGCCGCCGGCCATCCAGATGGTGAAGCCGTATTGATTGTGGTCTCGGCCGTTATTGCCCTGGGCGAATGGGGTGCGTCCAAATTCGCCCGCCCACACGACGAGCGTGTCATCGAGCAGGCCTCGCTCTCTGAGGTCCTTGAGCAACGCCGCGATTGGCTGGTCAACAGCCCGCGCGTTGTTCTCGTGGCCGGACTTGAGATTGCCGTGCTGATCCCAGCGATCACCGCCTACTCGTGGACATGTCAGCTCGATAAAGCGGACACCCTGTTCCAGCATGCGTCGCGCGATCAAACATTGAGCGGCGTAAATGCGAGTCGGCTCGAACTTAGACTCCATGCCGTACATCTTCTGTAGATGCGCCGGCTCTTTCGTCAAAGACATGACTTCGGGGACAGCCATCTGCATGGCATACGCCAGTTCGTAGTTCTGGATGGCCGATTCCAGACTGTCATGCTTTCCGAACTGTTTCGTTGCCAGTCCGTCGAGTTGGCTGATCAGGTCGAGCTTCTCGCGTTGTTCCTGCGGAGTGGCCTCAGACCGAGTAATGTTCGCGACGCCGGTGCCCGAGGGTTTGAAAACCGATCCCTGGTAACTGGCCGGCAGAAACCCGCTGCCGAAACAGTCGAGGCCACCGGGTGGGATCAATCCGCCATTGAGAACCACAAAGCCCGGCAGGTTCTGGCATTCGCTTCCGAGTCCATAGTTGACCCACGCGCCCATACTCGGGCGTCCCTGCAAACCGCTGCCGGTGTGCAGGAAGTAGTTTGCAAAAGTGTGCTCGGGAAATCCGGAGGTCATCGAGCGGACAACAGCCAGCTCGTCGACACATTCCGCAACGTGTGGGAACAGCTCGCTGACCGGAATACCGGACTCACCGTACTGCTTGAACTTCCACGGGCTGGCGAGAACGGTGCCGTTGTTATTGAACTGAGTCGGTTCGACACTGAAGAGCTGCCCCGGATCCTTGCCGTTGTGCTTATCAAGCATTGGCTTTGGATCGAACGTGTCCACCTGGGATGGTCCTCCATCCATATACAGGAACACGACGTTCTTCGCTCGGACTTCATGGTGCGGTCCGTGACCGGCGTGACCAGATCCGGATGAGGCATCGTCACCGGCGAAGGACGGATCTGACTGAAGACCGGCCAGAGCGAGAGCACCAAAGCCGCTTGCACAATTCGTCAGCATTTCGCGCCGGGTCGTCGGCCGCGACTTCATGCGCTGACAGGGGTATCTGTTGTTACTACTCATCGGAGAAATATGAACTCCTTGGTATTCACCAGAGCATGCGCGAAACTCGCCCAGAGCGACGAATCTTCTGTGGTGACATTGCACTTAACTGCCTGCGAGTTAAGAAACGCCGTGGCAGCCGCAGTTTCCTGCTCCATTGGCTGTCGCCCAAATCCGGAGACATACATCCACTCAATTCGTTGAGCGATGGCTTTGTCGCCCATGCCGACAACGCTTTGTATCGCCCGTTCGCCCCACTTACCGGACAGTTCAACGACTAGCGGATCGTTTAAGAGAATCAGCGCCTGAGCCGGCACGTTGGACACGTTGCGTCGGCCCATCGAACTGAACGGCACGGGAGTGTCGAACGTGAGCATGAACGGCGACAGGAAGTTGCGACGCACGGCAATGTAGATCGATCGCCGGCCGTTACCGTCCAGCGGACCGCTGTTCCTGGGACGTCCGCGACCATCCATAAAATCCGTCAAATGAATCGGGACCGGCGGACCAAAGGCCGTTCGATCCAGTCTTCCCGACAATGCCAGCAGCGAATCACGAATCGCTTCGCCCTGCAGACGCCGCGGTGGACAGTGATGCCAGAGCAGATTCTTCGGATCGGCTTCCTTCGCATTCGGACCAGCATGACTCGACATCTGATAGGTCCGCGACAGCACGATGTACTTGATCATGCGCTTGATGCTGCGACCGTCGGCGAGGAAGCGAGTTGCCAGATGATCAAGCAATTCCGGATGCGTCGGGCGCTGCCCCAAAAATCCAAAGTCGTCGACGGTCAGGACGATTCCCCGGCCCATCAGGTGGTGCCAGATGCGATTGACAATGACGCGCGACGTCAACGGATTACTGGGATCATTGATGTGGTCGGCGAGCTCCAGCCGCCCGCTGCCTCTTCGAATCGCAATCGGCGAATCACCGGAGATCGCTGTCAGGAAATGCCTCGGTTCAATATCACCGGGCTTTGATGAATTACCGCGAATCAGAATCCGGTCGTCTTCGCCGGTGCCCTCCATCATCGCCAGAGCGACTCGTGACCTGCGGACGATCTGCGAGGCAAGCTGTTCGCGTTCCTGTTGCCATGCTCGAGCGATGTCGTGAGCCGCGGTGCTGGTAACCCGACGCGTCAGCGAGGGATTGTCTGACTGGTCCGCGGGTTGCTTCGCGGGAACAGCCTTCTGAAACACGATGTGATCGATGCCGATATTGCCCCAGCCCGTCGTGTGATTGTCAACGACCTGAATCTTCGCCGTCTTCCCCGCGAACGGACGAACATTCCAGGTGTTGAGCGACATCTGGTTGTTGCGTTTCCCGGTGGCAGAGAGAACGACCTTGCCATCGACAACCAGATTGACGCACGTCTTTCCCCGATGAGCACCTCCGCCAACGAGGAATTCGATCGCGTCGAATTCGATCGTGAATTCTGCAGAAGTCAGCGTTCCCGTCAGACTGTCACCTTTGCGAACGTCTCCTCCGGGGCGAATGTTGTGAGAATTAACAAAGAACTTGCCGCGGCCATTTATTCGCCCCTGGTAAGGAGCGATTGTTTTCAGTGTCTGCGGAATCTCTCCGAATGCTTCGCCAGTGGCCATCCAGCCTTCATAGGTTCCTGTCTCAAAGTCAGCGAAGACTCGCTCTTCGATCTCACTGGCACTGCCGGTGTTAAAAATAGCTTCGGCGGCTTTGGCATATTCTTCGTACTGCCTGTCCGCCGCAGCCAGACGCCGGTCGAGATCGGCCAGTCCTTCAGCGTCGAGTCCCTGCGTCACCATGCGAACCGACATCTGCTGGTTCGCCGCCGGAATGAATTCCAGGTGCAGGCGATGGCCAATGTATCTGGCCAGATTCAGCGTCACCCAGCGCTGGCCCACTTTGACCGGCACTATGGTCTGCTTGTGTAGCGGCCCCGCGACAAGTCGATGTGAATCGACACACGCGACAATGTGGCCAGCTCCGTCGACCAGGCAATTGACGTTTCCGTGCTTCAGCTCGAATGTCGGCGAGCGGAGAGTCCGCCCGCTCTTGGGAATCTTTGCGTTCGCACTGCGATTCTGAATTGCACCTTCGGTAATCGACTCAAGACCGGACCAGATGGAATCGCTGACTGCAGCTCCAAACGTTGCGAGCTTCACCGAGCCTGATTCAGACAGATACGCCAGCCCTTCGCGCCTCGGCGATTGGCCGAAGATAAAGCCGTCCTGCAGGTACTGGCTCTGTGGCAGGTTCGCGTAGTCAACAACGATTGCTTCGTCGGTGAGATAGCTTGTCTGCAGCGGAAGCCGCACGCCCTGACTGTCCAGCAGATCGAGAATCTGTCGCTGGTATTTGTCATCAACGCGAGCCAGTTGTTCGGCGACGCGGCCGTTCTGTTCCATCGACTCGAATCGGACCTGCCTGTAATCACTACTTTGTAGAAACCCGGACAGTGAGTAGTAATCGGCCGTCGAAATCGCGTCGAACTTGTGATCGTGACAGCGTGCACACGCGACGGTGACACCGAGAAATGTCTTCGACATCACGTCAAGCATATTGTCAAAGCGATCCGCTTCGTCCTTGCGGATATCCACCGGCGAGTGAACCCATTCACCGAGGAACCAGAATCCAGTACCCAGCACCGATTCGTTGAACTTCTCCGTTGGATGCAAACGAGGCTGTGCGAGAAGGTCACCCGCAATATGCTCGCGGACAAACTGGTCGTACGGCACATCCGCGTTCAGCGCACGAATGATGTAGTCGCGATACTGGAATGCGTTCGGAGTGTCGTTATCGAACTCGTGACCACGCGACTCCGCGTATCGCACGAGGTCGAGCCAGTGTCGGCTCCAGCGTTCTCCAAAGTGCGGAGATTTCAGAAGACTGTCGACGACTCGTTCTATGGATCCGTCTTCGGTGTCAGCTACGAAGGCTGCGACTTCTTCGGGAGTCGGCGGCAGCCCAATCAGGTCGAAATAGAGTCGACGGAGAATGGCTGTCCGGTCGGCGTCGCGTGAAGGCTTCAGTCCAGCTTCTTCGAGGCGGGCAAGGATGTGCCGATCGATATCGTTCCGAGGCCAGGCCGCATCTTTCACCGGCGGGGCGGCCCGGTCCGCAACCGGCTGCCACAACCAGAATTCGGACTTTCGTTGTTCAAGGTCGAATTCGTCATTCTGTGCGTCAAGAGTCGGGGCGGCTTCTTTTGGCCACGGGGCTCCCATGTCGACCCAACGAACGAGCGTCGCGATGTCGGCGTGAGGGAGCTTGCCCTTCGGCGGCATCTCATACGACTCGTACCGAACCGCTTCAACAAGCAGACTGCCGTCCGCATCTCCCGGGACGATTGCCGGCCCCGAGTCCCCGCCGATCAGGTGTCCCTTCCGACTGTCCAGCAGCAGCTTCGCTTCCAGTCGCTTCGCCTTCACGCTGTGACACTGATAACAGTGCTTTGCCAGCAGCGGCCGCACCTGCTTCTCAAAGAATTCAAGCTGCTGTTCAGTCGGCCGTTTGTCCGCAGCGACCACTTGCCGGGACAATCCGGCCAGAAGAATCACCAGAGACAATGTCAGCAGAGTTGTTTGTTTCGCTGTCACGGAAAATACCTGCCGGGAAGGATCGAGACTGACGGTTGTGAAAACACATCGGTGGGGCGATGTAGTCTATCTCGAGGTGTCCCATTCTTGACGCCGTCAATGCGTCTGTCGATGATTATATGCGACATGGCGTTAATGATTTGCGACACCTGAGGAATCATGAGTTTCAAGTCACGATCGAAAGTTGCCTTACTGATCGAGTCGTCACGCTCGTACGGGCGTGAGCTTCTGAAGGGCGTCGCTCTGTTCGCGCGGACGAGAACAAACTGGTCGCTGCTTCACCAGGAAATGGCGATCGACGACATGCCGCCCGAGTGGTTGGCGGAATCTGGTGTCAGTGGAGTGATCGCCCGCGTCGACAGCCACTCAGTTCGCAGTCTTCGAAAACTCCGAGTCCCCGTCGTCGATGTCCGGTGCCGGCGGAAGTTTCAGAACATGCCGCGAGTCGACACCGACGACCAGGCGGTGGCCAGACTCGCCTTCAATCACCTGCGTGAGCGTGGCTTCGAACAGTTCGCTTTCTGCGGATACGCGGCAACGCACTACGCCACGATGAGGCTGAAGTACTTCCGCGAATTCACCCGTGCCGGCGGCTTCCCGCTCTCTATCTATGAATCACCGAGCGCTTCGTCGTTCGGCACAACAGCAACCGAACAATCGGGCATCAGTGACAGCACCGGAATGACCGACTGGCTTCAGGCACTGGAACCGCCCACCGGGTTGTTTGTCTGCAACGACATCAGAGGCCAACAGGTTCTTAACGTGTGCCGCCTTGCCGGCATCGACATCCCCGACAGCATCGGAGTTGTCAGCGTTGACGACGATGAAGCGATCTGCCCGCTGTGCGACCCGCCCTTATCCAGTGTTCAACCCGATGCCCAGGGAGTCGGCTACCGCGCTGCAGAAATCCTGTGTGAGATGATGGTTGACGGCGTTCCAGCGGACTCCCGACTTGAACTGGTCCCTCCCAAAGGAGTCACCCGCCGTCTGTCGACGCAGATCCTGGCCACCGCGGACCGCGAGGTCGCACAGGCGTCCCGTTTCATCCGGGAACACGCCTGCGAGGGCATCAAGGTCGCCGATGTCGCCAAACACGTCTCCATTTCCCGCCGCCAACTGGAACGTCGATTCCGCACAGAATTGAAACACACAATTCACGAAGAGATCACGGCAACCCAGATCGCCCGAGTCAAACAGCTCCTCACAGAAACCGACCTCACACTGGAACAACTCGCGCCCCTGGCAGGCTACGACTACAAAGAACTGCTCAGCAACGTGTTCAAGCGCGAGACAGGGGAAACACCAGGAGAGTTCCGGCGAAGAAACGTGCCGTCGCGCCAACGGTGACAGTTCCAATCGGGCTGTTCGACGACTCCGAGCAGTGCCTTCATCACTGGGCCGCCCGGGTGCAAATCATCGAGTCGTTCGTCGAAGCATTGAGTGGCCAATGCCCCGCCCGAGCGACCAGTAGCTGGTTAGCCCGTCGCCTCTCGTGAATGTCAAGAACTCGAGCGACGAAGACCCAGTCGACGGGCGTTTCGTACGGCGCGCGGATGTTCGGCACACCGGATGCGGGTAACAATTTGTTTCGGAGATCGCCGGGGCGGGCTTGCCGAGTGCAGTCAAACTGATTCTATTGCCAGAGTGTTGACTCGCGGCGGGGATCGCGTCCGACCTAACGAACCAATTACGCGAAACTGCGGCGGGCGGATACACGAATGGCACTTAGTTTTGGCTAACTCGTTTCAGGATATCGCGTTTGTGATCGTGTCTGGATTTGGTGAAGAGGTCGTGTTTTCCACTTCGTCGTTTCCTTCGATGAGGCTCGAATCGGTCGGGGCGATCGGCGACTCGATGAGCGACGATGGCATCCAGTATCTGCTGGTAGAAGGTGATGCGAACTGCAGCGTCTTCCCGGCCCAGGATCGCAATTGCAGGCTGAAAGGCTTTCAGCGTCTGAGTCGCCCCTTTGAAACTGATTGTTCGCGGGTTGATGTCATGCTTCAGTGCTGCCTGAGCAATCATCGTGCGGATGAGGTTGTAGCCCAGCAGGTGCGTCCAGAGTTCCTTCCGAACCAGTTCGGGTGTCTTGCATCGCAGGACATTCATCTGCATGGTCTCTTTCAGTGCTCTGAGGTCGAGTTCAATATTCCATCGGGCGCGATAGAGTTCCGACAGGTCATCAGCAGAAATCGCGTCAGTGTCCAGCAGCGTTGTGACGACAATGATCCTCCGGCTGCGGAATCCAGGCTGTTCCACCAGCACGCGCGTTTCGCGAACGGTGATGAACTCGGGAAGAGCATTGTATGTTTCACGGTCAATGGAACGTGGCTTAAAGAGTGGTTTGGGCCACTGGACAATGTGGTCGCCTTTGCCCAGACGTTTTCCACGTCGGAAGTCGGCAGTGCGATTTGAACTCAGGCGAGTGACTGAATCGACTCCGCGTCCCTTGAGCGTTGCTGTTTCCACCCATGAACACATCAGGCGATCGGTCAGCAGCACATCGCCGGGTCGAAACATCTCCCACATGGCACGGAGCATTCCCTGCTCGCTTTGTCCTTTGCCGGCGTAGCGGCAGATGCCCAGTTCCAGGACGGCACCGCAGGCGAGAGAAAAGACTGCCGCGATGCGAGCCATTGGGAATCCGACGCCGGGTCTCTGAGTCTCAGGTTGAGGATAGGCCGCCTGATTCGCGGGCGTATCCGGCATCGAAACCGTCGAACCATCGAACAGGTAGACACGCCTGTCCTTCCAGAGCCACTGTGAGTCGGCATCAGTATCAAGCGCCCGTCCTGTCTGGCGCGCGACTTCCGAGAAGAACTCTTCAGGCAGTCGCTTTCTGGCCTGGCAGTACGCGCCGGTCTCCGCAGAGCACGACTCCTGCCCCTGTGAAACGCGATGTGCAATCAGCCGCGCCACCGCCGCCCGACACGACTGATCAGCACTGAGAACCTGACCGAGGAACACCCACAGTGTGACCAGCGGCGGGTAGAGCCGATCCCTCCAGGCGACACCAATCTTCGCCAGTGCGCCGGCAACAATCTCCTCAGACAGAACATCGCTCAGAGGGAGATCGTCGGCCTGAAGAAACTGACGTCTCAGAAAGTCGAACTGCTGCCGACACCATCCGTAGCTGGAACGTCGCATCTGTCTGGCCTCCCTGCCGAAGAGTGTTTCGTTGACACAGAAACCTCTACCACAAGGAAACCGGATGCGTACATGTCATGTATCGGCAGCAGTTTACGACAATCTAAGTGCCATTCGGCGGATACACCGCCGCGTTTTCATCACCTCTCCTTGCGCGCACAGGCCGCACTGACCTGAAACACATTTCTCCATCCATCTGATGGATCGATTGGATCGCGAATTGCAGGAAAGCCTTCCTGTAAATTGAGTCCGACTCAGTTCGGAGACATTGGTGCAAGACTCGCCAAAAGCCCGATAACTCACGGTTCAAACTTGCCTACCTCTGCCGCGAAAAGTTCTACTGGTGTCCTCGATCCTCCACTTTCAATCACAATTGCCGCTGATCATTGATGGTCAGCGGCTTTTTTCGTTGCGTTTCGTGCACCGAGTCATAAGTTCAACTGAATCGGCTTGCGACAATGCGTTTTCCGTAACCTCGGCATCTGGTGTGACTTGCCGCGTTCAGTCGTCCCCTTTCTTGACACCGACACAATTCATTCGGTGAACGGTTGGTCTAGTAAACGCGTTCACCCATTCTCGACCTCGCTTCCCTATTAATGACGCGTCCACATGATGCACGAGCGGCAAGCTCCGAACGGTGATTGGCTTCCAGGGCCGTGCTATGTCGCTTGGATTCCGCTGCCGCGGAGGCCTCTCTCACCGACGCGTCAAAAAACGTTAGGAGCGAGCGGTTTGTCCAACCAAGGCATCCAGGCGTGTGATGTAGCCGACTGCCTTACGGGGGCTTAAGTACCATTAACGTCTGCCGCACGGCAACGGGATGACGGCGACGAATCTCCCTTGCGGTCGATCTTTCTTCACGCTCAGCTTTGAGCTGTTGATTCTACTGAGACAAGCTCGGATTGATTCCGCGTTCAATTCACGCCCGTTTTCTGTTGTTGATCAGCAGGGAAAGAAGCTCTTCTGGCTGGCCAATCGCTTTGGAAATCGCCTGCTTTGCGGATGATGACTTCGTCGAGCAGATATCCGATGCCGCCGGAATCGAGATTGAAGGTATTGGCACGCTCTTTGGCGATCAGAGCGTGCTGCCCGTAGAGAACCTCACCGTCAATTTGGAAGATCACCTCGTTTCCTTTGACTTCGATGGTGATGTCGTACCACTTGTCCGCAGCCAGTTTGAGACCGGGTTTAGAGAGAATAAGTATTGAGGACTCTGCTGCCTCCTTTCCAACGAGATGATTCTCGAGTTTCAAGGTGGTGCCTTTCGCTGACAAGGACGTCCGAATGCAGCGATGCCCGAGGTCGATGTAGACGTTCCTTTTGTTGTAGGCTCGTTCATCATCCGGTCGGATGTATTTCCAGCGAAACTGGCAGACGAATTCCTGAGGAAGTCCCGTGAGACCTGCGCGTGACATCGAGCTTTTCGCCCATTTCGTATCCACCTGCTTTCCTTCGTAGGCGACGACAGGCGGGATGACCTTGAGGACACCACCGGCGACTTCGTGGTGGGCTTCTTTACGGAAATTAAAGATCTCCGGGTCGACGTCTTTGCCCGAATTGAAGGATTTGGAAATGATGATCTCACCGGGGGAAACCATCAGTGGCTTCGGGTAATCCTGGGCATTCACCATGCCAGACGAGATGGCTAGCAGGCAGGCGATGAAGGAAAGAGGGCCTAGAAGAATCTGTCGTTTCGTTACGGGCCTTGAGTTCATGATTGTGCTGTTGATTCAGTGTGAGGTGTGTGAGCCGCACGCGATGGTGTGGTGGTAAAGAATGATTTGAGTGGTAACCCGAAGCGTCAGCGAGGGACAGAAGCACGCGAAATCAGGACAATCAATCCCTCGCTGACGCTTCGGGTTACTAGGATGGATGCAGGCCGTGGCTCACGGATGAAGGTCTACTTGGAGAGAAAGATGGGGCTGGTCGCAACTAGGTCGAAAATGTCTCTTAGACCGTAACCACGTTGCTGAGCCGCCAACGTAAGACGATGGATTTCGGCACGGTCACCGAGCTCCATTTTCCGCCCGGTTCCATACTCGAGCAGTTTAACCAGCAGTCCCTTCGCGACCGTTTTTTCGTACTTGAGCAGGACCGCCTTCATTTCCGCAATCCCATCGAAAGCCTGCCTGCCGATTTCGCCGTCGGCTTCGATGGCGTGACCGCTGGGGTAACTTTCGCGCCAGCGACCGATCGGATCAAAGTGCTCCAGTGCGTAGCCGTGAGGGTCAATCTCGATATGACAACTGTTGCAGGCACTGTCACTGCGATGCTTGTCCAGAATTTCCCGCACGGTTAGGGCGCCGCGGATATCGGGAGACGCCGCCGGGACATTGGGTGGAGGAGGAGAAGGAGGCGTACCCATCAGATTCTCAAGAACCCAGACGCCTCGAGTGACAGGTGAGGTTTCCACTCCGTTGGCCGACGCGGTTAATACGGAACCTTGACCCAGCAATCCTCCGCGTGTCGGGACTCCGGTCAAAGAGACTTTTTCCAGGGCGTAACCAAGGTCAAGATCCAGGCCATAGAGGTCTGCGAGGTTGCGATTGAGGAACGTGAAGTCCGAATCAATGAAGTTCCGGACGGGCAGGTTCTTATCAAGAAGCTCTTCAAAGAAACGAGTCGTTTCATCAAGCATCGCCTCATGCAGGTTCTGCTGATAGAAGACACGGAACTCGTTACCCGTGGGAGGCATTTCAGAGATGTTGGCGAAGTCGAGCCACTGATAAACGAATTCATCGGTGAGAGATCTCGCCTTGTTGTCATCGAGCATGCGATCGAGCTGCGCCGAGATCACGGCGGGGTCTTTGAGTTGACCTTTGTCGGCAAGCCGGAGCAATTCAGAGTCCGGCATGGAGTTCCAGAGGAAATAAGACAGACGCGAGGCGATCGCATAGTCGTCGAGTTCGCCCGAAGGTTCCTGCAGGTAGACAAAGGGGGGCGAGCAAAGGACTGCAATGAGTGCTCTTCGAAGCGACTGAGGGTCGGAGCCTGCCAGGTCGACAAAGGGCTGAATCGTTTCCTCACTTACCGGACGACGAAAAGCGCGTTTGGCAAACTGCCGGACGATTTCCTTGTAACTCAAACCTTCGCCATAAATGGCGGCATGGTTTTCCGGTGGCCATTGTTCGTAGATCGGACCTTCCAGAATCAGATTGCGAATCCGAATCTTGGGTATGTCGATCCCCGAGATGGCTTCTTTGAAATCCGGTTTCCGGGAATCCTTCATCCCGCTGAGTTGAGGCAGGAATTCGTGGAGCTTTTTAACACTGGGGCCATTCAGAAATCCAAAGCCAATGGTGTAGTCGTCAGGAATCCAAACCTCCAGTGAGTGGCTCGTTGTCGCATGATCCGGGATGTCGAATGCCTGCACCAGCTGCGCTTTGGCCGTTTCCTTTGAGCCCGTGAGAAGGTAGATACCGAGGGCAAAGGGTTGGCTGCCAGCTTGGTACCCCTGGCGAGCGTATGCTTCCCGAATTTCCGGATCGCTGATCTTTCGGTTGAGAGCCTCAGCTTCAAACTCGATACCGATTTTGACTCCGCCGGGCGGTGGAGCGTAGCGTCTGTCAAACTGCCGCCAAAGAAACTTAAACTTCGACAGCGATCGCGCCGCAGTGGATGAACTGTAGAGGTCGGCGAACTCGGCCACTCCGGCAACCGGCCCGCTGAGATCCGGATAGTTTGCCTGGATCTTTTTCGTTTCGGGGCGAGGTCCATGGCGAGTGGCTGCCGTCAGCGCCCAGTCGGCCGCCTGCATGTAGGCATCCATCAGGTAGCTGGATACTTTCAGGCTTTCAGCGTGCGTGGTGAATCCGTGCTCTGCGCTGTCGCCGGGAAAGCTGCTGGTCGGATCCTGGGTCACGTCAACTCCCAGAAGATCCCTCAACGTGTTGCGGTATTGGACTCGAGTCAATCGTCGAAGAGGCACCGGCTCGCTGCTGGATATCGACTTTCCTTCCGCTTTCGCGAGGTAGGCACTAAGAAACTCGATGACGTGTGAACGCTGAGCGTCGGTCGGCTGAGCCTCGTCTTTGGGAGGCATGTCGCCTGCTTCGAGTTGATCAAGCACGCTCCACAAAGTCTCGTGGCGACGTTTGTCGCTGAGATCGAGTGTTAGCCGATCGAGCCGAACGTCACCTTCCTGTGTTTCCGCCCCGTGACAATCGGCGCAATAGGTTTTCAGGGTCGTCGTGACTTTCTGCCATTCTTTCTGCGTGTTGTCTTCGCCCTGACATTCTGAGAGAGACATGCAGAACAGGAAGGCGAAACACAATCGAGCGTTCAAGCAGAGCGTCGGTGAATTCATACTGGGCACGGTCCTGTTAGTGATTCAATTTGTTTGTGGATTCCGGCGAGTCGACGGCTTTAGTTGTGCGATAGCTTTCTATTCACAAATGCTTTGCCGTATGAATAACTTGGTAACCCGACGCGTAAGCGAGGGATTTGACGGAAGCCAAGTAAGAGGCCGACAAAGAACTAAATTCGATGGCTGCAATTCGCTAGATCTTCCAGCTTTCCAAGGCCGTTGTTTGTCAGCCTCTAAGCCACGTGAGCTGTTCCCTCGCTCACGCTTCGGGTTACCACTTAATCCAAAGTGGCGGTGTCCATCTAACCAATCTCCAGGCCGTTCAAGGTTCCAGAGCTGGTGTTGAAACGATCTGTTTCGACGCCGAAATGGTTGGCAATGCTGAGGTAGAGATTGTTGAGAGGTTGCTTGTAGCCAATCTTGAGATGCTGGCCATGGTCATAGCCGCCTCCGGCAAGGATCACCGGGACGTTGGTGTTGGTGTGGCTGCTGCCATCGCCCATCCCAGAGGTGAAGAGCACGGTCGTTGAGTCCAAAAGTGAGGATCCATCCACCTGTTTGATACTCTTGAGTTCCTTATAGAACCGTCCGAGGTGCGACAGGATAAACTTCTCGGTCATCTTGAGTTGTGAGACTCGCTCTTCCGCTCTGCCATGATGCGAAAGAGCGTGGTATTCGTTTTCGACGCCGTCCAGCAGAGACGGAGAGATTCCCGACATCGGAGAGAGTGTGGCCACTCGCGTCGAGTCTGTTTCAAAAGCCAGTCGGAGAATATCAAACCAGGCACTCATGTACTGCTGCACGTTGCCACGGTCGGCTTTCGGAGCACGTTGCGAGGGTTGGGGAATGGATTCGTCCAGCCATTTGATGGATGACTCGAGCTTGACTTCCGTTTCGCGAACGGCGGTGAAGTATTCGTCAAGCTTCGATTTGTCCGCTGAGGTGAGGCCGCGGCCGAAGGACTTCGCAGAATCGTTGACGGCATCCAGAATGCTCTTTCCGGAAGCAAGAAACTCAGCGCGTTGCTTTCTGGCATCGGGGCCTTTATCGAGAAACAAAAGATTGAAGCCGTCCAAAGGTGTCGCCTGTACAGGCACTGACACACCTGCACGCGTCCAGCCGGCCCCGATTCGTCCGCTACTGCCGAGACAGAGACTGGAGATCCGAGTGCGGCCCGCGAGGTGATCAGCCAGATACTGATCAAGCCCAACGTTGCCGTCCGGGAATGCTCCAGCCTGGGCATGAGTGATACCGCTGAGTGCCGTGTGACAAGCCTGGTGTCCGCCTTTGACGCCGTGGTCGATCTCGGAAAACACAGTCATGTCATTCCGATGTGGTTCCAAAACCTTCAGCACTTCCGGCATCTCGTAGTCACGGCCTCCTGCTGAGGATGAAAGCTGGGAGAATACACTCCGAAAGGTAGCAGGATTGCTGCGAAGCGTTTCGGGCTGATCTGTTCAGTTGCTTCGGCAAAGGCCCTCGATCCGAAAGCTGGAATCATTGACTCCAGCATCGGTAGCGCCATGCTGACGCCAACGCCGCGGAGAATCGTCCGTCGGCTGATCGATTCATTTTTCATTGAGTTAACTTTGCTGGTTGATGAACGTTCTTGTCGCAGCCTGGATTGTTGCTCAATCTTTACGCTCTACGTGGTGATCAATCTTACCCACAGAGGTTTGGATACACCACAATCCAGAGCTTCGAACGCGCTATGGCACAAGATTGTCTGCCAGTTCATTGACATAGAATTCTATGTAAGAGTACCCCAAGTGACGTTCGTTTCCTGATTCTCCTGTCGCCACCACACTGGCAGCATCGTGGGGATTGCGAAAATCCAGGTTGTGCGATTGCTCCCATACATCGGGCAACCCGGCACCGTCGGTGTCTTGGAGTGCGTCGTTCTGCGTGAGACCCTTGAGGAACCATCCGTCGGTTGGTACAAGCGGAGCATTGCGGCCCCAAACGCCGGTTTTGGTTTTGACTTTATGGACAGTCCGTTTGTTGACACGGTCGCGGGGCCAGCACCCGGCTTTGTCAAGCACCAGTTGGTAAGCCACCTTCGCATTAACCAACTCAATTTCCGGTGTCTTGGCCGGGGCGTCTAACTCAAGGCCATTGTTATTAAACTGAACCCACTTCGGTGCACGGTCGTGTCCGCCCCGCTTCCACTGCCGAGGATGACCCTGGTAGCCCCAATCCTCAAAGAAGTTGTCGCGAATGTAATAGCTCATATGCGGCGAAAGAGCAAAGGGGTACAGTCGATCCTGCGTCTGTGGTCCGCGGTGGTAGTGATCCCGATAGGGGTTGACTGGCTCTTGGCCGCTGCGCCGTGACCGTCATCGACGTAGCCGCCACGGCAGTTGTAAATCAGGTTGTTGCAAAAATCGCTCGCAGCGTTTTCGCGGTAAGGTGCCATGCAGGGGACGCGGCGGGCATGATGAGCCCAAAGATTGTGGTGCACCGAGACAGCGCCATTGTCTTCAGTGGCAGGAACGGCGTGACGAGGTTCGCGGCGATCGGCAGGACAACCGCGACCAGCGTCGTGAGGACTGGCAACAGCATCGAAACAATTCCAGAGAAGATTGGCAGGACTGGTACGACGACCGGTACTACTACCACTACTCATGGCATCACGGTTGCTGGCATGACGGTTGGCATGGTTACTGGGACCACATGTGGGATGAGCATCCGGTTGCTGTGGCATTTGGCCTGACATGCTGGGGCGTCAACACAATGTCCTACATGTACGGAACCATGGCCTACTCAAATCCGTACTACGCCGGCCCCGTTACCGGCACTTCGGTGGATTACTCGCAGCCACAGATCACCGTCCAGCAGACCGTCACATCAGCAACAGAGCCCGCCCCCGGTGACATTCCAGACGCAGGTCTGCAGGCATTTGAGAAAGCCCGGTCGGCGTTTTACTCCGGAGCCTATGACGAAGCGCTGCGGATGACAGGCGAAGCCCTGCAGCACATGCCGCACGATGCCGTCGTGCAGGAGTTTCGTGCACTCGTGCTGTTCGCCAGTCAGCGGTATTCAGAAGCAGCCGCAGTTCTGCACTCAATCCTCGCAGTGGGGCCAGGCTGGGACTGGACGACGATGAGCCAGCTTTATCCGGGCGTCGATGTTTACTCCGCTCAACTGAAGGCGCTCGAAACATGGACGAAGGACAATCCGGCACTGCCCGATGGCCATTTTGTGCTCGCTTATCACTACATGACCTGCGGGCATCGTGATGAGGCCGTCGAACAGCTTCGGTTCGTTACGAAGGCTTTGCCCGATGACACGGTCTCGGTTCGCCTGCTGAATCTGCTGACGGGAGACGCGCCTCCGGCAAGTGATACAAGCACCGAAGCACCCGATCGAAAGAAACCCGCCAGCGATCCCGCTTTGACCGTTGAGCAACTGCTGGGCGTGTGGAGGGCCGGCGACGCAGGTTCCGAATTCACACTTACGCTGCAGGAAGACGGTCGGTTCGAGTGGACGTTTTCGAATCATGGCAAGCCTCAGTCTGTTGTCGGAGTATTCGCTGTCGACCACTCCACTCTGGCCATGGAGCCAGACGCGGGCGGTGTCATGCTGGCTGAACTTCGTCTCGACGGGACGCGCCTGACTTTCGAGCAGGTGGGTACCGAACCTGCTGGCAACGCTCTGATCTTCAATCGACAGTAAGTGCTTAGCGATTGCCGCTTCCGAATTCCGAACAGCAACCAGTTCCAGTTCAGAGAGTCCAGGATCACTCGAATGATGTTACGCCGACTTGCAGTTGCCCTGCTGCTGACAGTTCTATCACAGTCAGTCGCAGTAGCGCAGACCGATGCTCCCGGGCCGTCACCGGTCGATGAACTCGCACCGTCTATCCGCTCGTTCGCTGCCGCCTTCAACGCAGGCAACGCAGCACAGCTCGCGGCCCATTTCACAGACGACGGAGAGTACGTCGCTGATAACGGAACGCTGTTTAAGGGCCGCGAAGATATCGAAGCCGAATTCGCTGCGTTTTTTGAAGAGTTTCCGAAAAGCCAGCTGGCCGTCGCCGTCTCAGACATCCGGCTGATTGGCGACAAACTGGCCGTCGAGTAAGGGACTGCCAGAGTAACTCGGGACACCGACGGTGTAATGACAAGCAGTCGATGCGTCGTCACTCATGTCCGGGCGAAAGCTGGCTGGCTGATTGCCAGTGCCCGCGATCTCGACGCTCAGCCGGCAACGAATCACGACCGACTCAAGACCCTCGAGTGGCTTGTCGGTGACTGGGTCGACGAGAGTAAAGCGTCGACGGTTGCCACTTCAGTGCGCTGGTCAGACGACGGCAACTTCCTGATTGCGCGCTTTGAACTTCACGTCGACGCCTTGCGCGTCATGAACGTAACTCAGCGGATTGGCTGGGATCCTCAGCGGAAGCAGCTCCGCTCGTGGGTTTTTGATTCCGAAGGCGGATTCGGCAGCGGTTTCTGGGCTGCCACGGAAAATGGCTGGATCGTCAAATCGAGCTTTGTACTGCCGGATGGCGGATCAGGCAGCGTTACTTCAGCCTACGAGCGAACGGGACAAGATGCTTCTCGCCTCACCTTCAGAGATCGCCTGGTCAAGGGAGATGCGCTTCCCGGTCAGACCATCGTTGTTGAGAGGAAAGCAACAAACTCTACTCCGCGAACTGACAACTGAGATCACGAGTGGGCGGCGG